>CALWBC010000213.1 GCA_944375755.1 uncultured Mediterraneibacter sp.
AACAGCTGTAAGAAAACAAGGCGCGGCCGGAAGATACTGCAGATTTCAACACCTTTCAGCCGCGCCGTCTCTTCTTTATTCAGTCTATTTTGTTGATTAACCGGAAGGTTTCTGATGGAAACAACAGCCGCGATGTTTTTTTCCGATCAGATGAACCAGTTCAAAAACAGGGGACTGCGTGAGCCATGCGTTGGAGCAGGAACGTCTGAAAAGCCTTTGTTCTGGATGTTAGTCGGAACAGATGGAGTGCCTCTGCACGAACATCAGAAAACAACATTACATCCATTCAAAGCTTTGAAGTAAGTGGGCTCAGCATGGCGATGCAGCCCCCTGTTTTTGAACGTCAGCTAATCGAAAAACTCACCTCGTCCGTATTTTGTTTCCATCAGAAACCTTCCGGTTAATCAACAAAATAGACTGAATAAAGAAGAGACGGCGCGGCTGAAAGGTGTTGAAATCTGCAGTATCTTCCGGCCGCGCCTTGTTTTCTTACAGCTGTTTATTCATTCACTTCCCCATTTGAAAGATTACGAAACCAGCCCTATTTCAATACCTTTTCTGCGGAGAGGGAGATGTGGGAGGGTGACTTCGGAGGGAAATCCAGTGCATCTTAAAGTTCCGGGGGCGGACGTTAAGGCTGGCGGCGGAGTTGTCTGAGCGTAAGCGAGTTCTCCGTCGGCAGTCTTTGTATTTAGTCTGCACCCGGAACTTTTAGCTGCACTTATTTCCTGTAGCGGAACCCGTACGCATCTCCGTCTCCGCAGAAATACGTTCTGAAATCCCCCATGGTTTCGGCTGTTTTAAAATCGGCCGTTAATGAACAAAATAGCTGACAACATTAAAAAAGATCAAGAAAACCTGATTGACAAAGTTAAAAATACACACTATAATGAATTTAAATTTTTAACTATCAGAAATGCAGTGACAGGGAGGAGTACATAATCTTCAGAAGCCAAGAGAGGAGATGGCCGGTGGAAATCTTCGTGACGGGATTATGGAAGTAGCCTTCGAGCAGTGGACCGAACGGAAAGCGGCAGGCGCCGGGAGTACAAGTAGGCTTCAACGTTTTTCCCGCGTTACAGGGAAACGGTATCGGAAGAAAATTCCCGTATCGACAGAGTGCAGAGAGATATCTCTGAATTTAGGTGGTAACACGGATGAATTCATTCGCCCTGAGCATGACAATGCTTGGGGCGTTTTCTTTCGCTGCAGGAACAGAGGAGGTATGAAATTGAGACAGATTACAGGAAACAAATTACTGGTAAGAGCATTGAAGGAGGAAGGGGTAGACACCATTTTCGGCTACCCGGGAGCGTGTACGATTGATATCAGTGATGAGCTGTACAAACAGGATGATATCAAGGTTATCCTTCCGCGTCATGAGCAGGCGCTGGTGCATGAGGCGGATGCGTATGCGAGGACAACAGGAAAGGTAGGCGTATGTCTTGTTACAAGCGGACCGGGAGCGACCAATCTTGTCACAGGGCTTGCAACTGCAAACTATGACAGTGTTCCTCTTGTCTGTTTTACCGGACAGGTGGCAAGAAATCTGATTGGAAACGATGCTTTCCAGGAAGTGGATATCGTCGGAATCACGCGCAGCATCACAAAATACGGAGTAACCGTACGTAACCGGGAAGATCTGGGAAGAATTATTAAAGAAGCCTTTTATATTGCCAGAACCGGCCGACCGGGACCGGTGCTGATCGATCTTCCGAAAGACGTGATGGGAGAGCTTGGAAGCGCGGATTATCCGGATTCAGTAAATATCCGTGGTTACAAGCCGAATACCAGTGTTCATATGGGACAGCTGAAACGCGCTATCAAGATGCTGAAAAAGGCAGAAAGACCATTGTTTCTGGCAGGCGGCGGAGTGAACATCGCCCGTGCCAATGCGGTTTTCACAGAAGTAGTAAACAAGACAAACGTGCCCGTTGTTACTACCATCATGGGACGCGGAGCCGTGCCCACCAGTCACCCGCTGTATATCGGAAATCTTGGAATGCACGGACAATACGCGGCGAATATGGCGGTCAATGAGTGTGACCTTCTTTTCTCCATCGGTACCCGTTTTAACGACAGAATTACCGGTAAACTTCACGCGTTCGCGCCGAAAGCGCAGATCGTCCATATTGATATCGATACGGCGTCCATTTCAAGAAATATCCATGTCCATGTGCCGATCGTGGCGGACGCGCTTGAAGCAGTGACGAAAATGAACGAATATGTGGAAAAATGCAGTACAGAGAAATGGCTGGATCAGATCGCGGCGTGGAAGGCAGAGCACCCGCTTACCATGAAAGAACGAGCGCAGATGAGCCCGAAAGATATTATTGAAGAGATGAACCGTCAGTTTGACGATGCGATTATCACTACTGATGTAGGACAGCACCAGATGTTTGTAACTCAGTATGCGGAAATTAACGAGAAGAAGCAGCTCGTAACATCAGGAGGACTGGGGACCATGGGATACGGATTCCCGGCGGCCATCGGGGCGAAGATCGGTAATCCCGACAAGACAGTCATTGCCATTTCAGGTGACGGCGGTATGCAGATGAACATCCAGGAGTTTGCCACAGCGGTTCTGGAAGAACTTCCGCTGATCCTCTGTGTATTCAATAACGAGTACCTTGGTATGGTGCGCCAGTGGCAGAAGCTGTTCTACGGTAAAAGATACGGAATGACAAATCTCCGTGCCGGTGCGCTCTATCGCAGGACAAATGGCGAAGAAATGCCGGAGTACACTCCGGATTTCGTAAAACTTGCGGAGAGCTACGGAGCGAAGGGAATCCGTGTGATGAAAAAGGAAGAGATCGCGCCTGCATTTGAGGAGGCAAAGAAAAATACCAAGACACCGACCCTGATCGAATTCATCATCGATCCCGAGGAAATGGTATATCCGATGATTCAGCCGGGCGGAACGCTGGAAGACATGATTATGGACTGTTAGGAAAGGAGTACGTGAAAATGGATAATAATATGAAAAAGAGATGGATTTCCCTTTATGTAGAGAATCAGGTGGGCGTGCTCTCCAAGATATCCGGGCTTTTTTCCGGCAAATCATACAACCTCGACAGCCTTACCGTAGGAACGACCGAGGATCCCACAGTTTCCAGAATGACTATCGCGACAGTCAGCGACGATGAAACATTCGAGCAGATCAAAAAGCAGCTCAACCGCATGGTGGAAGTGATTAAGGTCATTGATTTTACGGATATATTTGTCCGTATGAAAGAAATCCTCTATGTCAAGGTATTCAAATGCACCGCTGCTGATAAAGTAGAAGTTTTCC
>CALWBC010000214.1 GCA_944375755.1 uncultured Mediterraneibacter sp.
TTCAAGAGACTCTGCGTGGGAGGAATGTCGGGAGCTGTCAAGTCATAAATATACGGAGGAAATAAATGAAAACGTTTGAGTTTTATGTACCTGAAGAAAAAAGAGTGCGGGTTATTATTGATTCGGACGCTGCGTGTGAAGCAGATGATCCCTTTGCGATTGCACATGCGCTGATGAGTCCAAAACTGGCTGTCAAAGCTGTTATAGCAGAACACTTTGCCCGGAAAGATTCCATGGAAAGAAGCTTCCGGGCGATCAAAAAGCTTATGGATATTATGGGAGCAGACGTGCCTGTTTTCAGAGGGGAAAACTGGGGCGAGGAAGAGAACGGTATATCGGAAGGGGTTCAATTTATTATTGATGAATCGCGGAAGGAAGAACACACACCTTTATATGTGCTGTGCCTGGGAGCGCTTACAAACCTGGCGAAAGCGTTCAGCCTGGCTCCGGACATCGTGAAAAAACTTACGGTAATCTCTGTCGGGGGACGCTCATATGAGAACAGCGAGGGAACTTTGAAAGAGTTTAATTTCGGAAATGATATAAAAGCGGCAAATGTTGTCATAAACTCGGAAGCTGTATTTTGGCAGATTCCGGCGGGAGCATACGGCAGGATGCGGATCGGCCTGGCAGAACTTCAGAGAAGAGTTTCCTGCTGCGGGGATGTGGGAAAATATCTGTTTGAACAGATGAATACGTTTAACCAGTCAAAAGAGGCGTGCTGGACGCCGGGCGAAAGCTGGTCTTTAGGAGATTCGGCAGCGGTGGCCGTTGTGCTGGACCCGGAATGTGGAAGATACCGCAATATCCGATCCGGCCATGTCAATGAGGATACCTCCTATTCTTTTGAAGGAAAGGGCAGGATGATCAGGGAATATATAAACGTTGAATCAAGGTATGTGATTGAGGATTTTATATCTAAATTAGAAATATGTTACGGAGGAAACTCACGTGAATGAAAAAAAGGCTTTCATAAAAAACCCTGTTTTAAGGGGCTTTCATCCGGATCCGTCAATCTGCCGGGCGGGCGATGATTATTATATTGCAACATCCACTTTTGAGTGGTATCCGGGAGTAAAAATCAGCCATTCTAAAGACTTAATCCACTGGGAGCATATTTCTTATGCCCTTACGCGGGAAAGTCAGCTGGAAATGCGGGGAACGCCGGATTCGACAGGTGTATGGGCACCTTGTTTAAGCTGGAGTGACGGAGTATTTTACCTGATTTATTCAAATATGAAAAACAGAGACCGGAGCAAAGACGTCAACAACTATCTTGTTACTGCGAAATCTGTAAAAGGACCGTGGAGCGAACCGGTATTTTTGAACAGCAGCGGTTTTGATCCGTCTATGTTTCATGATGATGACGGGAGAAAGTGGCTGGTTAATATGAAATGGGTTCCCCAACCGACAGAAAATTCTTTCGCGGGAATTTTACTTCAGGAATATGATCCGGTACAAAAAAAGTTGACAGGAAAATGCACGAATATATTTAAAGGGACGCCTCTGGGACTTACGGAAGCACCACATCTGTATAAAAGGAACGGTTTTTACTATCTTATGACCGCTGAAGGAGGGACAGGATATGAACATGCCGTGACGGTTGCGAGAAGCAGAAAGATCGAAGGACCTTATGAGGTGTGTCCCGATAATCCGATTCTGACATCTTCAGGAAGCCCGGCACAACAGTCCCTTCAGAAGGCGGGCCATGCAAGCCTTGTAGAGACTCCCGGAGGACAGTGGTATATGGCCCATCTGTGCGGAAGGCCGGTTCCGGGAACGAGACAATGTCCATTGGGGAGGGAAACGGCTATTCAGAGAATCATCTGGACAGATGACGGATGGCCGAGACTTTGGCAAAAAGGGAAATTCCCGGATACAGAGGTAGAGACAGAGATACGGAAGGCATCAGGCAAAGAAAAGGCGGATCAATGTATATCAGAGAAGGATGACTTTGAAAAGGCAGAGCTTAAGGAGGAATGGAATACGCTCCGCCAGCCGTTCGGCGAAACAAGACAGTCGCTTTCGGTCAGGCCCGGATGGCTGAGAATTTATGGGGGAATGTCGCTAAACTCCCTCTTTGATCAGACGATGGTGGCAAGAAGAGTACAGGCGTTTTCTTATACAGCCGAAACATGTATGGAGTTCCACCCTGAATCTGTGAAACAGAATGCGGGCCTTGTCTGCTACTATGATACGAAAAATTATCTGTATCTGAATGTGACCTGGAACGAAGAGAAAGGCTGCCGCTGCATCGGGGTAGAATGTGACAGGAACGGGGATATCAAAGAATCCATGCTGATTTCAGATTATATATGTATTCCGGATAAACTGCCGGTAAAACTTAAAGTGACAGCGCGTGGATATAAGCTACAGTTCTCGTACAGTATCGAAAAAGATGTCTGGCATGAAATCGGTACAGCATTTGACGAAGGGATGCTCTCAGATGAGTCGGCATGGAGCGGGGATTTGTCATTTACAGGAACATTTACCGGTATGTGCTGCCAGGACGGCATGTACGGAAAAATCTATGCGGATTTTGACTATTTCTATTATACCGAAAATGAAGAATAAACGATGCGTGAGGAAAAGAAACATGAAGTATACAAATCCGATCATTTCGGGAATGAACCCGGATCCTTCAATCTGCAGAGCGGGAAATGACTTTTATCTGGTAACGTCATCTTTTGAATACTATCCGGTGATTCCGATCTATAAGAGCCAAAATCTGGTAAACTGGGAGCAGATCGGGTACTGCCTGACCAGAGATTCGCAGCTAAAGCTTAACGGCTGCAAAGCGTCCGGCGGAATCTATGCGCCGACAATCAGATATGAAAAAGGCATATTTTTCGTTACAGCGACAAATGTGTCTGACAGGGGAAACTTTATCGTCCATACTGAGAATCCGCAGGGGGAATGGTCGGATCCTGTTTTTGTAGACCAGGAAGGGATAGATCCGTCTATATTTTTGGATGAAGGAAAGACATATTTTTTGTCTACGGGAACGGAAAATGGAAAAAACTGTATTTGTATGTGTGAAATTAATCCTTTTACAGGTGAAAAGTATACGAATACCCGGGTGATCAGCTATGGGTGCGGGGGACGGTTTCCGGAAGCACCTCATATATACAGGATTTGGAACAAGTACTATCTTCTCCTTGCGGAAGGTGGGACAGAATATGCGCACAGTGTGACGATTCAGCGCTCTGAGCACCCTTATGGTCCATATGAGGAGGCTCTTGGAAATCCGATTCTTACCAACAGAAATGATTCAGATAATGATATACAGTGTACGGGGCATGGAGATCTGGTGGAAGATGTATCCGGAAGATGGTGGATGGTATGTCTCGGAGTCAGGGTACCAAAGTATAAGGATGAACAGATTATGCTTCATCATCTCGGACGGGAAACATTTCTTGCACCGGTTTGCTGGAAAAAGGACGGATGGCCTTCTGCGGGAATTGACGGCAGAATATACAAAGAGATGGAGGGAGACCTGCCGGGTCCTGCGCCTGCTGCACGTACAGACTCGTTCTATGCGGACTTTCATGCTCCGAAACTGCAGATGGAGTTTAACTATCTGAGAAATCCCGTCTTTAAAAACTATCAGCCGGATGCCGGACGTGGAGAACTGACTCTGCACGGAACAGAGAGGACGATCAATGAAGCAGCGTCTCCGACATGGATTGGAATCAGGCAGAAAGCTTTTCAGATTGTGCTGAACGCGAAGATGAGAGCAGAAACAGGAGCGGATGGTATGAAGGCGGGGGTGACGGCATATTACAATCATGAATACCATTATGATCTTTTTTTAACCAGGCAGGCAGGGCAGTATAAAGTACAGCTGGCAAAGCACGTGCATGATATTTATATGACGGCGGCGAGCATAGATGTGGAAGAAGGCGGTGAGATTGAATTTCAAATCAGAGCTGACAGAAAAAAATATACATTTTTATTTAATACAGGAATTTCTGAACAGTTTATTGAGCTCGGCTGGGGACTCACAGCGGGGCTTAGCACCGCGGGAACGCACAGCATGTCGTTTACAGGAGTATATTTGGCGTTGTTTGCTGAAAACTGTACGGTATCATTTTCTGAGTTTTCTATGACCCGATTTTGACGAGGAAGTGAAAGGAAGAAAAAGGGTGATACGCATTCGGCACAGTTGTGTCGAGGCGGGTCGCCCTTTGTATTGGATGCAGTTTTAGAGATGCACATATGTAAAATTATATTGG
>CALWBC010000215.1 GCA_944375755.1 uncultured Mediterraneibacter sp.
ATACGGACGTATATTGTCCGTGGGATGTGATCAATTATGTAAATAAGCTTCAGACCAGAAAAAATCTTTCTCCGCAGGACTATTGGTCAAATACGAGCAGTAACGATATCGTCAGGCATTTTATCGAACGGATCGGCAATGGGCTGACAAAAAGTGAGATTGAAGCTTTGGTTGCTGGAGAGACTGTTGAAAAGGAGATCCATGAAGATCTGACCTACAACAGACTTTACGATACAACGGATAATATCTGGAGCGTTCTGTTTACGACCGGATATTTAACCCAGAGGGGAACTTCTGATGGAAGAACTTATCAACTGGCAATTCCCAATATGGAAATCCGGAATATTTTTAAAAATCAGATTATGGCAATGTTCAGGGAAAACGTGGAACAGGATGGGAAGACTCTGAATGCCTTCTGTCAGGCACTTCAGGCAGGAGATTCCATCGAAGTAGAACGTCTGTTTTCGGAATATCTTGGGAAAACCATCAGTATCCGCGATACCTTTGTCAGGAAACCAACTAAAGAAAACTTTTATCATGGCATACTTTTGGGTATCCTTGGTTACAAAAACGGATGGTATGTGCGTTCAAATAAGGAAGCGGGAGATGGATACAGCGACATTATTATTAAAATCGAAGACGAAAGCATCGGGATTATTATTGAAGTTAAGTATGCGGAAGAGGCTTGTTATGATTCTGTGTGCAGGGATGCCATAGAACAGATTAATGAGAAGGGATATGCACAGATTCTGAAAGAGGATGGGTGTCATACGATTCTGAAATACGGAATTGCCTGCAATAAAAAGAAATGCCGTGTCATAGTCGAAAAAGAAATTAAACAAAGCGCCCCGAGGGAATAAAAGCCACGGGGCGTTTCTTCATACCGGTTCCGTCTAATATCTTTTTTTATACAGCTTCTCCACAATCCCGATTACCGCATACAGCGCCATTGCCATGACGCACAGCAGGACAATCGACATGAGCAGCCAGTTCATCTTGAAGGTCTGGCTTGAATAGATAATCAGGTACCCCAGGCCGTTTCTTGCTGCCAGAAATTCCCCGATCACCACGCCGACGAGGCACAGCCCGATGTTCACTTTCATATTGCTGATTACTGCCGGCACACTGCTGGGCAGCACTACTTTCAGGAGGGCATGCCTCCGGTTCCCGTGCAGGGTATAGATCAGTTTGATCTTCTCCTTGTCTACGGTGGTGAAGCTGGTATACAGGTTCATGATGCTCCCGAATATGGCGACGGACATGCCGGCCACGATGATGGTAGTGGTGGTTGCGCCCAGCCATACGATCAGCAGCGGCGCCAGTGCGGATTTTGGCAGACTGTTGAGCACGACGAGATAGGGCTCCAGGATTTCAGACAGCCTGCGGCTGCACCAGAGCAGGATGGCCGCAAGCACGCTGAACACGGTGACCAGCAGGAAGCTTGCGATTGTCTCGTAGAGTGTAACGCCGATGTGCAGGAAGATGGAGCGGTCCAGCACCATATCCCGGAAGCACAGCGCAATGCGGGAAGGACTGCTGAAGATAAAGGAGTCGATGATTCCCGCATCCGCGGTGGTCTCCCACAGGAAGAGAAAGAGAACCAGGATCAGGATGCGCGCGGCCCGGACTGTGAAACGGTGAAGTTTCATTCTGTGCAGAAAGAGTTTCTGGCCTTCAGATGGTCTGTTCATTTTTGTTCAGCTCCTTCCAGATTTCATTGAAATATGTCTTGAATTCCGGAGCATTTCTCCGGTTCAGGGGTGTATCGTTTTCCAGTTCAAATGAGATGGGGACGATCCGCACCACACGGGCGGGCCTGGCGCTGAGAATGATAATCCGGTCCGACAGGCTGACAGCTTCCGAGAGGTCATGTGTGACCAGCAGAGCAGTTTTCCCGGAGCGGCGGATGATCTGGCCGATATCATCGCTGACCTTCAGACGTGTCTGATAATCAAGTGCGGAGAACGGTTCATCCAGGAGCAGAAGTTCCGGCTCCAGCAGGAGGGTGCGGATCAGCGCCGCTCTCTGGCGCATGCCGCCGGAAAGTTCGGAAGGCCTGGATCTGGCGAACTGCTCCAGCCCGTACTGTTTCAGAAGATCGTGGGCGCGCCTTCTGATTTCGGAAGTGAGAGTGCCGTTAATCTCGGCGCCAAGTACTACATTCCGGTAAACGCTTCGCCATTCAAACAGATGGTCATGCTGAAGCATGTATCCGATTTTTGAAGAGTTGTCTGTAAGAGTACTGCCATTCAAAAGAAGCTGCCCGCTTTCCGGACGCATCAGTCCGTCGATCAGGGAGAGCAGCGTGGACTTGCCGCAGCCGGAAGGACCGACGACCGCGGTAAATTCTCCGGCTTCCAGTGAAAATGTTATATCGGACAGGGCTTTTGTTTCCCCTTCCGGTGTATGATACGAGTAATTGATATCTTTTAATTCCAGCAATGGTTTCATAAGGTCACTTCCGTCTGTGTCGTATATAGTTAATGTATGAAAAATCAGTTCCATTGTGAAAAAGAAGGTGGAATATGTGATGAAAACAAGGAAACAGCGTTGTCCAAATCCATTCCGGGCGTTATAATAAATGTAACGATACAATACGGAAAATACGATAAAGGAGGGATCAGTATGACCGGACATAAAGTGATTACAATCGGACGCCAGTTCGGAAGCGGCGGACGGGAGATCGGACAGAAGCTGGCTGACAGACTGGGGATTCCGCTTTATGATCATCGCCTTGTGAGTATGGCGGCGGAACAGCTGGGAGTGCGGAAGGAAGATGCTCAGCGGGTAGATGAATCCAGCCTGAATACCTTTGTCTCCGCCTATTCGGTTACACCCGGCATGTATGTGGACTTCATAAATGCGGCATCCTATGTTCCGTCTTTTGATGAGGAAGTATTCCGCAAACAGTCTGAAATCATCAAAAGCCTGGCGCAGCAGGGCCCATGCATTATCGTCGGACGATGCGCGGACTATGTCCTCAGAGATGTGGCGGAATGCATCAATGTCTTTATCTGCGCGGACAAGGAAGACAGGAAGAAGAGAATCGCGGACATCTACGGGCTGACGGAGCGGAAAGCTGCGGAACGTATTCGCAGGACAGACCGGGAGAGACGTTTCTACTATGAGATGCACACAGGGCTTGAGTGGGGAAGCATTAATTCCCATCAGATGCTGTTCAATGTCAGTATGCTCGGGATGGATCGGATTGTGGATATACTGGCAAAGATCTATCAGGGATAACAGAGACAAAACGGACGGATAGTCAGGACAGACCGGAACC
>CALWBC010000216.1 GCA_944375755.1 uncultured Mediterraneibacter sp.
GGAACAGCAGCTTAATATCTCGGCTGATGAGCTGACCGAACGGTTCATCCGGGGAGATATCTCGAGGAGCACGGAGGGAAGCGGACTGGGGCTGTCCATAGCGAAGAGCCTGACGACCATGCAGGGCGGGGAGTTTGAACTGTATCTGGACGGGGATCTGTTCCGGGTGAATGTGGAGTTCCCGCGGGTGAGGTGATCGGATATGTTTTATCAATTCAGTCTTGAACTTGTCAGCATGCTGGCGCGGAATGCGTCTCTTCCGTCAATCGTGCAGTACGTGGATCAGATGCTGGGAAATCCGCTTATGATTACGGACGAGACATTCAGCGTCCTGGCATACAGCCAGAACCGGCCGGTGCCGGATCCGGTCTGGAAAGAAATTATACAGAGCCAGTACAGCTCTCCGAAGCTGGTTGACCAGACGAACGTGAATGAATTCTGGAAGCGGCTGGAAAATTCCTCTGTGCCGCTGTTTGTGGATGACGAGGCGTTCAAGGGATGTGTCAAGCGGGTGGTGGCCCGCATCCGCATCGGCTCAAAGACAAAAGGTTATATTGCCCTGCTGGAATGTGAAAAGAAGATTGACGACGAGGATCTTAAGGCGCTTCAGATGCTGGCTGAGATACTGGGAGTAAAGTTCAATGAGGAGAACGCCATCTCAGAAGCAGTGGGGCAGATCAGGGACCGGTTCGCGAAAGATATCCTGACAGGTGTCATTGATTCAGAGAAAGTGATCCGGGATCGGGCTGAGACGATGAAACTGAAATTTTCGAAATGGCATATGGTAATCAGTGTGAAAGCGATTCAGCCCCAGAAATACATCAGCCAGTATCTGGACGATCTCTGTGAGATCCTGAAAAGGCATGCAAAATTATGCATTTATACGTCTGACGGCATTGCAGCGTATTATATTGTCAGTTTTTCTCAGAAATCAGACAGAAAGAAATTTATCGGACCGGATATACAGAGTTACGTTAAGAAGAATGGCTGCCTTTATTATGTCAGCAGACCTACGGACAGAGTCAGGAATCTTCTGTTGTGTTACAGGGAAGTCTGTGAGATGGCAGAGACACTGGAGCCGGAGTTTGGAGAACATAACATTTTTCTGTATGACTGTCTTGCCCCGTTTGAAATGATTGTAAAAGCCTGCAGCGGAGACGGAGAAAGGAGTTATTACTGCAGGGGACTGGAACAGCTGCTTCAGACGGATAAAAGTCAGGGAACCCATTATGTGGAAACGCTGCGCAGCTTTTTTCGCAATAATCAGAATGTAAGTGCCGCTGCGGAAGAGCTGTATCTGCACCGGAATACGGTGAATTACAGGCTGTCAAAGATCCGGGAGATTCTGGAAGATGATTTTGATGATTACAGGATACGCCTGCATCTGCAGATGGCTCTGATATGGTATGATATTGTGCAAATGAACAAAAACCAGGGGTAACTTTTTTTGCTGGATAGATGATTGAACAAATTCTTTCCGTTAAAATAATATCAAAAGCGTACGCGAAATGATAGAAAAGCAGACGGAAAGGAGTGTTTTTATGGAATTTAAGAAACTGTTGGAACCGGGAAGAATCGGTCAGATGGAACTGCGAAACCGCATGGTAATGCCTGGAATGGGAACGAATCTCGCGGCTGCGGACGGAACAGTATCTGATGTAATCGTTAATTACTATGCGCGGCGCGCGAACGGTGGCGTGGGGCTTATTATTACGGAAGTATGCTGCCCGGATCCTCTGGGCCGGGTAATTCCGGGAGAAATCGAGGCCACAACGAACAAATTTATGCCCGGCTTAAGCCGGATCCCTCATGCAGTGCATTCCGGCGGAGCAAAGGTTTGTCTTCAGCTTGCCCATGGCGGTTGTTTCGCAAGTGAAGGTGTGACCGGAGAACGGCCACTGACTCCGTCAGGTGTGGGGACGATGCAGCTGCCTGGTGAGAATCCCCGTGTGATGACGATTGAGCAGATCAAGCATCTGATCGATCAGTACGGACAGGCTGCAAAGCGCGCAAAAGACTGTGGGTTTGACGCGGTGGAATTACACGGTGCACACGGATATATGCCGCTTCAGTTCCTGTCAGCCTATACGAACAAGAGGCAGGATGAATACGGGGGAAGCCTGGAAAACAGAGCACGTTTCGCACTGGAAACCATCCGGTGTATCAAGGAGTATACAGGGGAGGATTTTCCTCTGATCTACAGACTGTCTGCATATGAAGACGTACCGGACGGCGTGACACCGGAAGAAGCCTGCGCATTTGCGAAGATGGCTCAGGAAGCAGGTGCAGACGCGATTCATGTTTCTGCGGGAACATGGGATTCCAGACTGGAAAAATATAACAAGGTAATGGCAGGAGAAGAATCTGCGGAAGGAAAGGACTTAAGTCAGGGCGTTGCAACATCCATGTGGGTGCCGCCGAACTATACGCCCCGCGGAAGTCTGGCTTATCTCGCGGCGGCTGTGAAGAAGGCAGTGGACATTCCGGTTATCGCAGTGTGCAGTATCCCGCCTGAGATGGGAGAAGAGATCCTGGAGAGAAACCAGGCAGACTTTATTTCCATGGGACGCCAGACAATTGCTGATCCAGATTATCCGAATAAAATCAAGGCGGGAAGAGCGGATACAATCCGGAGATGCTTAAGATGCAACGAATGCCTGGGAGAAGTAATGAGAAACTGCGGCATTTCATGCGCGGTGAATCCGGAAGCAGGCAAAGAATACGAAGGATTTACAAAAGTAGAACCGGCGGAAACACCGAAGAAAGTCGCGGTGATCGGAGCAGGCCCGGCAGGCATGGAGGCTGCGCAGATCGCAGTGAAGCGTGGACATAATGTAACGCTGTTTGAGAAAAACAGCGAGCTCGGAGGGGCTCTCTACTATGTATCTCTGCCGGATTTTAAACTGGATTATAAGGATTATACAGAGTACATGATCCGGGAGACAAAAGCAGTGGTAAAGGACATCCGTACAGATACGGAGGTGACTGCAGATCTGATCAATGGAGAAGCGTTTGATATCGCCATTGTGGCAACAGGAGCGGAAACATTCATTCCGGGAATCCCGGGAGCGGAGAAAGGCGGAATTCTGGATCCTCTGAAAGTGCTCGACGGCAGAGAAAAGACAGGAAATCGTGTGATTGTATGCGGAGCCGGACTGGTCGGCTGCGAGGTGGCCATGGTTCTGGCGGAACAGGGCAAAGACGTTACCATGGTTGACATGCTTCCGACAGCCGCGCCGGAACTTGCAATCTATACGAAATGGGTATTAGACGCGAAGCTGGCAGAACTGGGGGTGAAGGTAAAGGTAAATCATAAAATTACGGAAATGACAGACCAACATATTATATGTGATTGTCAGGGAGAGACTTATACCTATGAGGGCGACAGTGTGATCTGTGCCCTGGGACTGAAACCGAACCGGACGCTTGTGGATGAACTTCGGGAAAAATGTGGAAAAACCGAAATTATTCCGGTTGGAGATGTGAATAAACCGAGAAAAATCATGCAGGCGACACATGAAGGGTTCCATGCGGCCAGGAGAATCTGAACCGGCCGGCAGGGCTGCGGGCAGTGGCGGGTATCGGTCTGATATATTTATACCTGTGGGATAAAAATACTGCCGCCCGGTAAGAGCGGCAGTATCTGTTACTTTTTTAAAAATTCAGTCGGTGTGATCGCCGGAACGGAGGAACCTGCAAAGTCTTTGATATTTCTTGTGAGGATATAGCTTGCGCCGTTTCGTTCCGCTACGGCATCTACAACTGCGTCTTCAAAGTCAGGCATGGAGCGGATGAGTGCGGTATGAATATCTACGCCCTGTACGTCCGCAAAAGTGACGATCTGGGAAAGCTGCTCGATCCGATCTTTTGCTTTTTGCGCGGACTGGAACGCCTTGCGGAGCATATAGAAAATATCCGTGGCGGCGGATGCGGAGATCATACATTCCGTATCGGCTTCAATGGCCTTGCGGAGCGCCTGGTAGGAATCTTTGAAGAAGGGTTCCCGCTTCTGGAGAATATCCAGAATGACATTGGTATCAATCAGTATTCTCATTGTCTGGACAGCCGCTCCTCTCGTATGGCTTTTTCATCCATTGCTTTCGCCTGCGGGGCAATTCCTGCAAGGTCATCCAGAAGCGCCAGCTTATTGACAGCAGGGCTTGTAAGGCGGGCAATACTTTTTCCGTTTTTGGTAATGAAAATATCCTGGGACGCTGCCATTTCCAGATATTTTCCGAGATTGGTTTTAAATTCCGTTGCGGTGATGATCATACGAATCCCTCCTTTGTTCGGGGTGTACGTTGTATATTGTTATTATATACGAATCGGACGGAAATATCAATTCAAAATCGTACGATATAAAACGTTCGGTGCTGAAAAAGAAGGAGACACAGAAGAAAATCCTTGAATTTTGTTTTTTCATATGTTACGATAACCAATGTATGGAAAGCAGGTATTTGGAACGTTCTCCATGCAAATATTTTACGCGGCGTATCGCTGCATTATTGATTGAGTTAGAAGCTCAAATTTTATAAGTTGGTTACTTTATAACCCTGGTGTGCATGTACGCATACGCAACTTGTGAAACGGTCAATAAGAGTAGTAAAAGTAAAAATATTTGC
>CALWBC010000217.1 GCA_944375755.1 uncultured Mediterraneibacter sp.
GATCGCCTCGGCACCCATTCCAACGCGGAACGCGCCGCTTCCCCATTTTTCTTTCTGCTCCTGATACTCAGCCTCGGAGAGGATCTGCTTGTTCTGCAGATCCGTCTCGCCCTTGTCAAGCACGATATAGGATGCGAAGTAAAGCACCCGCTCCAGAGTCCTCGGGGAAATATCGAGGATCAGTCCCATACGGCTCGGGATTCCCTTGAAATACCAGATATGGGAAACAGGAGCCGCCAGAGCAATATGCCCCATACGCTCACGGCGCACACTTGACTTGGTAACCTCAACACCGCACCAGTCGCAGACAACGCCCTTGTAGCGGATCTTTTTATATTTACCGCAGTGACACTCCCAGTCTTTGCTCGGTCCGAAGATTCTCTCACAGAACAGACCGTCCTTCTCCGGCTTTAATGTTCTGTAGTTGATCGTCTCCGGTTTCGTAACCTCGCCTCTGGACCACTCCAGGATCTTTTCCGGTGAAGCCAGCCCGATTTTGATCGCATCAAATGTTAACGGTTGATATTGTTGTTCATTGTTATTTGGCATATATGTGGCTCCTCCTAACTATTCTTCATCATAATCAGAATACTCTTCAAACTCGATCGAATCAAGATCGCTGTCATCCGGCTCCTCCTCAGGTTCAACATCGGTCAGTTCCTCATCGACAAACTCCTGCTCCGTAAAGCCATGGTCGCCGAAGGACTCGTTCTCATCGCGGTACTTTCTGTCACCCTCGATGATATGGCGCAGATCAGTCTCACCGTAATCCACGTTCTCCATGATCTCAACTTCCGTGTTGTCATCACGCAGCACACGCACATCCAGTGCCAGAGACTGAAGCTCTTTTAAGAGCACCTTGAAGGACTCCGGAATACCCGGCTCAGGGATATTCTCGCCCTTGATAATCGCCTCATATGTCTTCACACGTCCGACAACGTCGTCTGATTTCACGGTAAGGATCTCCTGCAGGGTGTAGGACGCTCCATATGCCTCGAGAGCCCATACCTCCATCTCTCCGAAACGCTGTCCGCCGAACTGAGCTTTACCACCCAGCGGCTGCTGTGTTACCAGTGAATACGGTCCGGTAGAACGCGCATGGATCTTGTCGTCTACCAGATGGTGGAGTTTCAGATAATGCATGTGTCCGATTGTTACCGGGCTGTCGAAGAACTCACCGGTACGACCGTCTCTCAGACGTACCTTACCGTCTCTTGAAAGCGGCACTCCCTTCCACAGCTTTCTGTGCTCTCTGTTGTCAGAAAGATACTGAAGTACTTCCGGAAGCAGCTCCTCGCCGTGTTTCTTCTCAAACTCATCCCATTCAAGGTTCACATAATCATTCGCAAGATCAAGGGTATCCATGATATCGATCTCGTTCGCGCCATCGAATACCGGTGTGGAGATATTGAATCCAAGGGCTTTTGCCGCAAGGCTCAGATGAATCTCAAGTACCTGTCCGATATTCATACGTGAAGGCACACCCAGAGGGTTCAGCACGATATCCAACGGACGTCCGTTCGGAAGGAACGGCATATCCTCTACCGGAAGCACACGGGAAACGACACCCTTGTTACCATGACGTCCGGCCATCTTGTCACCCACGGAGATCTTTCTCTTCTGAGCAATATAGATACGGACTGCCTGGTTTACTCCCGGCGACAGTTCATCGCCATTTTCCCTTGTGAATACTTTCGCGTCCACAACGATACCATATTCTCCGTGAGGCACCTTAAGGGAAGTATCCCTTACCTCACGCGCCTTCTCACCGAAAATCGCGCGGAGCAGTCTCTCCTCGGCAGTAAGCTCTGTCTCTCCCTTCGGAGTTACTTTTCCGACCAGGATATCCCCGGCACGAACCTCAGCACCGATGCGGATAATACCGCGTTCATCCAGATCTTTCAGCGCGTCATCGCCCACGCCCGGAATATCTCTTGTGATCTCTTCCGGTCCGAGCTTTGTATCTCTCGCCTCCGCCTCATACTCTTCAATATGAACGGAAGTATATACATCATCCTGAACCAGTCTCTCGCTTAACAGAACGGCATCCTCGTAGTTGTAACCTTCCCAGGTCATGAATCCGATCAGCGGGTTCTTTCCGAGTGCCATCTCGCCGCCTGAAGTAGACGGTCCGTCCGCGATTACCTCGCCCTTCTCAACATGGTCGCCCTTGTTGACAATCGGTCTCTGGTTGTAGCAGATGCTCTGGTTGCTTCGCTGGAATTTGGTCAGCTTGTATGATTTCTTTGTTCCATCCTCCTGACGGATCACGATCTCCGTTGAGGTGGAGCTCTCCACAACTCCGGCTTCCTCTGCAACTACGCACACGCCTGAGTCAACCGCTGCTTTTACTTCCATTCCCGTACCGACAACCGGCGCCTCTGTTGTAAGAAGCGGAACCGCCTGACGCTGCATGTTGGATCCCATCAGCGCACGGTTGGCATCGTCGTTCTGCAGGAACGGGATCAGCGCCGTAGCAACCGAGAATACCATCTTCGGGGATACGTCCATATAGTCGAATTTATTTCTCTCGTACTCCTGCGTCTCCTCGCGGTAACGACCGGATACGTTCTTGTTTACAAAGTGGCCTTCCTCATCGAGAGGCGTATTCGCCTGTGCCACATGGTAATTATCCTCTTCATCCGCAGTCATGTAGACAACTTCATCCGTAACACGCGGATTCTGCGGATCGGATTTATCCACTTTTCTGTACGGAGCTTCGATAAATCCGTACTGATTGATTCTCGCGTAGCACGCGAGAGAGTTGATCAGACCGATGTTCGGACCCTCAGGAGTCTCGATCGGACACATTCTTCCGTAATGGGAATAGTGTACGTCGCGGACCTCGAATCCGGCACGGTCTCTGGACAGACCTCCCGGTCCCAGGGCGGAAAGACGTCTCTTGTGAGTCAGCTCACCCAGCGGGTTGTTCTGATCCATAAACTGGGACAGCTGAGAAGACCCGAAGAACTCCTTCACCGCTGCTGTCACCGGCTTGATATTGATCAGAGACTGCGGAGAAATTCCTTCCTGATCCTGTGTTGTCATACGCTCACGCACAACTCGTTCCAGTCTGGAAAGACCGATTCTGTACTGGTTCTGGAGAAGTTCTCCGACCGCACGGATACGACGGTTGCCCAGATGGTCGATGTCGTCGTCGTTTCCCATTCCGTACTCAAGGTGCATATTATAGTTAATTGACGCGAAAATATCATCTTTTGTGATGTGCTTCGGAATCAGATCGTGGATGTCGCGCTTGATCATACGCTTCATCTCATCAATGTCACCGGCTGACTCTTCGATAATTCCGGCAAGCACCGGGTAGTATACCTGCTCTGTCACTCCAACCTCTGCCGGGTCGATGTCAACAACAGCCTGAAGATCTACCATCATATTGGAAAGGATCTTGATATTTCTCGAAGAATCCTCTCCCTCTACCCACAGGAACGGAGCTGCGGAATTCTGGATCGCGTCCGCAATCTCTCTTGTGATCTTTGTGCCTTTCTCAGCCACAACCTCACCGGTCAGCGGGCTTACCACATCCTCCGCGAGAACCTGTCCTGTCACACGGTTTTTAAGCATTAATTTCTTATTGAATTTATAACGTCCTACTTTCGCCAGATCGTAGCGTCTCGGATCAAAGAACATGCTGTTGATCAGGCTTTCCGCGCTGTCCACTGCCAGCGGCTCACCCGGACGGATCTTTTTGTACAGCTCTAACAGACCCTCCTGATAATTCTCAGCAGTGTCCTTTCCGAAGCTGGCAAGAATCTTCGGCTCTTCACCGAACATGTCAACGATCTCTGCGTTTGTTCCGATGCCCAGCGCACGGATCAGCACCGTAATCGGAACCTTTCTCGTTCTGTCAACGCGGACATAAAAAACGTCATTGGAGTCAGTCTCGTATTCCAGCCATGCACCTCTGTTCGGGATCACAGTCGCCGAATAAAGTTTCTTACCCAGTTTATCATGGGCGATTCCATAATAGATGCCCGGGGAACGTACCAACTTACTGACGATAACACGTTCCGCACCGTTGATAACGAACGTTCCTGTCTTAGTCATAAGAGGGAGATCTCCCATGAAGATCTCATGCTCATTGATCTCATCAGTCTCTTTATTGTGGAGCCTAACCCTTACTTTCAAGGGTGCCGCATATGTCGCATCGCGTTCTTTACACTCGTCGATCGTGTATTTTACATCATCTTCGCAGAGTGTAAAATCCACAAATTCCAGACTCAGATGACCACTGTAGTCAGCGATCGGGGAAATATCGTCGAACACTTCCTTGAGACCTTCATCCAGAAACCACTGATAGGAATCCTTCTGAACCTCAATGAGATTCGGCATTTCCAGTACTTCCTTCTGCCTGGAATAGCTCATGCGGAAGCTTTTGCCGGTTTTAATGGGACGGATCCTGTTTTTCTCCATTGACGTTTCACTCCTCTTGTTAATCTCTATAAATATGAAAAGAGCCATGTGCCAGCAATCCATGCTGCTACTATGGCATAGCTTTCCATAATAGTGCATTTTTTACTATAGCACAAAGCTCTTTTTATTGTCAACAACAAATTTCGTTTTTTCAGAGATTTTTCTTGACATTTCTCGACAGATATGCTAATGCAAAAGACCGCGGAAGGATCTACTTCCACGGTCCTGTAAAGCTCTACGCGGCCTGATTATTTCAGGTTAACCTCAGCGCCCTGCTCCTCAAGTTTAGCCTTGATCTCCTCAGCCTCAGCTTTGGAAACAGCCTCTTTTACTACCTTCGGTGCGTTGTCAACAAGCTCTTTTGCTTCTTTCAGTCCAAGACCTGTGATCTCACGAACTGCTTTGATAACTTTAACTTTGGATGCTCCTGCAGATACAAGCTCTACATCGAACTCATCCTTCTCATCTGCTGCTGCAGCTCCGTCTCCGCCTGCTGCTGCAACTACAACGCCTGCTGCTGCAGATACGCCAAACTCTTCTTCGCAAGCTTTTACAAGCTCGTTTAACTCTAATACTGATAACTCTTTGATCGCATCGATCATTTCAGCTGTTGTCAATTTAGCCATTTTTGATATCCTCCATTTTTCTTATTTACTTAAATATTTTTCATTCATATCCGCGGATTCCCGCTTCTGTCCTACGCGCTCTTCCGCGCGTATCCGGCATGATTACTCAGCCGGTGTCTCTGCCGGAGCTTCTGCTGCGGCTTCTGCCGGCGCCTCTGCAGCCTCTGCCGGTGCTGCTTCAGCCTCTGCTGTCTCTCCACCCTTCTCTGCGATCTGTTTAAGAACACGCGAAAAGTTGGCAATCGGTGACTGCATGCTTCCAAGAAGTCTGGAAAGAAGTACTTCTCTTGACGGGATCTTGGAAAGTTCTGTAAGTCCTGCAACGTCGTATACATTTCCCTCTACGACACCGCCCTTGAGCTCAAGTGCCGGAGCGTCTTTCGCGAAGTTGCACAGAATTCTTGCCGGAGCTGTCGCATCATCTTTTGAAATTGCGATAGCGCTCGGTCCTTCCAGGCAGCCCTCAAGGCCTTCACACTCTGTTCCTTCGAAAGCTCTCTTCATCATCGTGTTCTTGTACACTTTGTAGAGCACGCCCGCTTCTCTGAGCTGCTTACGAAGCTCTGTATCCTGAGCAACTGTAAGTCCGCGGTAGTCAACAAGAACAACTGACTGAGCATCTTTGATCTCTTCTGCGATTGCCTGTACGATCGGCTGTTTTAATTCAACTTTTGCCACTTTCAGGTACACCTCCTTATATATTTTGCGTGTACTGCCAAAAGAAACCTCCGCATCCAAAGACACAGAGGTTTGTAAATTCATACTCTCGTAATAAATCTGACTCTCCTCGGTAGGCGTTTTGAACCTTACGCTTTACAGCACCTACTGTCTTCGGCAGTTGCTGTATTACAATACCACTTAAACAGCGGGATGTCAAGAGTTTTTTCTAATTTTGCAGCTATTTAATGTAACAGCTGACTCTCCTGCTCAATCTCCATTCCGTATTCCAGAATGCAGTTTTTCAGTTCTTCCAGACATCCCGCATCCATTTTCCGGAGTTTTTCTTTCTTGTCACTCTCGATCGGAATCCCTGCTCCGGCTGTCACAGCGTATTCATAAGCTTCTCTGTCCATCCGGTACGGTCTCAGTTCCGGAAACAGCTTCCTCTGATTGTAGAGAAAGATGCGGATTCCGCCCAGGTCCATATCTCCCCAGTGCAGATATTCCGTGCCTTCTTCCGCAAGGGAAGCCAGACTTCCGAGGAATTTCAGTTCTTTGGGCGAGAAGAATCCGTGGCAGAATATGTAAAGGGCGTCTTCCCTGTAATCCATGGATTCGTAATTTGCCTTATTTTCAATCAGCATGATCTGACGGATTCCGGGAAGGGCTGTGGGACTCGCATGTTCCAGTGTCTGGGCATTGAGCACGGTGCCGAAGCGGTTTACGGAACTGTCAATCACGATCTCCCCGGAGTCGATCCGGTAAATCAGCGGACCTTTCCACTCCAGCGTCTGGGAATAGGTTTTTATTCCATGTACGCGGAGAACATCATCCTCTGTCATTCCTTCCGCGCAGAGAGGGGAATAATGTTCCAGCACTGTCACGACCTTTTTCTGATATTTCTTCTCGAACAGCTTAGAATCATGAAGCACTTCGGCGCTGAACCGCCGCCTCCAGACAGGTGTTTCCAGGGACGCGGCCGCATTCAGGCAGCGGAAGAAGTCTTCATCTTCCATATCCGGCTGTTTTACATTCTGACCGGTTTCCAGCCGTTCCAGGAGATTCTGATAATAGGGTTCCAGAAATGTCCCTGCCGCATGGGCAGCCCACTTTTTCGCCGTATGAATCCGCCGCAGCTGCTTTTCGCGGGGATCCTCCACTCTGGCGCGGCGGCAGAGAGCGGGCATATCACTGACTCTGTAGTGAATACGGCGGATATCTGTGTTCATGTCCCGCCTGTCAGTCCGGATCAGGCCTGCCCGCTCCAGCTCGTCCGCCTCCCGAAGCAGCGCCTGTCTGCCGCCGATCTCATGAATCATCTTTGCGTCCGCCTCAGGGTGGCGCATTCCTTCCGTCAGGCCTGAGCGATAGGCCGGACTGTCCGCCAGATGAATCAGATACTCTGTCAGATTCACAGGTTATCTCCTTCCTTTTCTTCTGTCTCTGTTTCTGCCTCTGTTTCCATCTCTGTTTCTGCCTCCGTCTCCGTTTCGCCCTCAATCATGCTGAGATAACTTCCTTTATCAATATGCATCATGCTGACCTGATTTTTATATCTGCGGAATCCGTACACGCAGTCTACATTCCGGATCAGAGACTGCAGACGCTCGTCCGGTACGCAGACAATGAGCTGAAGTTCCAGCTCTCTGGCGTACCTCAGGCACACTTCGCTTCGCTCCTTATCCATCTTGGAAAACGCCTCATCGAGAAGCACCAGGCGGATTTTGGAATCCCTGTTGCTCTGCTGCATGTAAAGCATGGCAAATCCCGCGAGCAGCGCCACGTATTTCGGATTCTGACCCTCGCCGCCGGAATCCACGCCCGCCATATCATCCACATAATTCTTTTTCTCGATTCCGTTTTCATCGATTACCTGCTCATACATGCTGAACGTGAGATAGTTCCGGTAATCGGCGAATTTCTCCATCTGCTGACGGTGCTTTTCCCGGTTCTGGCTGTCTTCCTCTTTCAGCGGCATGAATTTTTCCGTGAGAAGCTGTATTTTCTGTTCATATTTCCGGAAGAATTCATCGTCCATCAGGCTCAGCTGACCATCGATCCCGTCCGTATCAATGACCTTGCTGTCCAGCTCTTCCGCCATCAGCATGTCATAAAACTGACCATTTTCATTCTTCGCCGGCAGAATATCGATCTGATAGATACTGTCGGAGAACCGGATCTTCGCAAGCATCCGGTTGATATCCCGGCGGTGCCGGTATGCCGCCTTGATCTCCCCGTGTATGGTGGCGATCACATTGTCCCGCAGGGAATGATAGACAAGCTCGTACTGTTTCCGGAATTCTTCCTTGTATTTCGGTTCAAAGTCTTCCCGGCAGCGCACAAGCACCTTGTCATAGACATCATTGGAGTGTTCCACCCCGGTAAATCCGTAAGCGGGGTATTCCCGGTTGAACCGGTTGCGGGCTATGGTCCGCTCATCGGAGAGTTCGGACTCCCGTTTATCCAGATGGTCCAGGCGGGCTTTTACATCCTGACGGTATGACGCTTCCGACCGCTTCCTGATCTCTTCGTTCACTTTCGCGGTCAGAGTCTCATCTTCCACAAATCCGGTTGTCAGTTCCCCCAGTTTCGCCGTCAGATCACGGATATCACGCTCTGCCTCCCTCACTACGCTGCCCAGACGGATCTGTTCTTTCTGAATCGCCTGTGCCTGCTCTTCCCGGCCGGAAACCTGAGTTTCCAGCTGCTTCTGCTCGTTTTTGAGCTCCGCGGTCCTCGTTCCGTCTTCCAGCTCACGCAGTTCTTCTTTCAGTTTCTCCTGCTTCCGGTAGTACTTCTCCAGTTCGTCCGCAGCGGACGCAAGCCGGAGAATCTGCGCCGGCTCCTGACTCAGGCTCTCAAACTTCTGCGCCTCTTTCAGCGACGCCTCCAGCTGGCGCTCCCCGATCAGATTCTCCTGCAGAGCGTCAATCTCCTCCGCCAGTTCCCGCAGCCTGGCTTTTGAAATCTTCGTTCCGATGCAGGCTCCCTTTGTATAATCTCTGCTCCT
>CALWBC010000218.1 GCA_944375755.1 uncultured Mediterraneibacter sp.
ATGAGGGAAATACGATCCCCTTTATATCCCGATACAGAAAAGAAGTGACAGGATCGCTCAATGATGAGCAGCTCAGAAAACTGCACGAGAGACTTGTATATCTGCGCAATCTGGAAGAGAAGAAGGAACAGGTGCTCTCCAGTATTGAGGAGCAGGGAAAACTGACGGAGGAGCTCAGACAGCAGATTCTGGCAGCGGAGACTCTTGTGACCGTGGAGGATCTCTACCGTCCGTACCGCCCGAAGCGGAGGACGAGAGCGACCATCGCGAAGGAAAAAGGTCTGGAGCCGCTGGCAGCGTACATTCTGCTGCAGAACGCGGCCGAACCTCTTGAGAAAACCGCGGAAGCATATATTTCGGAAGAAAAAGGAGTGGGCAGCGCGCAGGAGGCGATTGCCGGAGCGGAAGACATCATTGCGGAGAGCATTTCGGATAATGCGGATTACAGAAGCTGGATCCGGAAGACCACGATGAAGAAAGGGGTTCTCACTTCAGCGGCAAAAGACCCGGAAGCGGAGTCTGTCTATGAGATGTACTATGAGTTTCAGGAGGCGGTCCCGAAACTGGCGGGACACAGAATTCTGGCTTTGAACCGGGGAGAAAAGGAAAAATTCCTGACGGTAAAGGTAGAGGCACCGGAAGAAGAGATCCGGAGATATCTGGAGAAAAAGACGATCCGCAGGGAAAATCCGTACACAACTCCGGTGCTCAAAGAGACGGTGGAGGACAGTTATCACAGACTGATCGGTCCGGCCATTGAGAGAGAAGTGCGAAGCGAACTGACGGAAAAGGCTGAAGACGGAGCTATCGAAGTATTCGGGAAAAATCTGCACCAGCTTCTGATGCAGCCGCCGATTACCGGTAAGGTGGTGCTTGGCTGGGATCCGGCGTTCCGTACCGGATGCAAGCTGGCCGTGGTGGATCCGACAGGAAAAGTGCTGGGGACAACGGTGATTTACCCGACCGCGCCGACGACACCGGCGAAGATCAAGGCGAGCAAGGATCTGCTCAAGAAGATTATTCCGAAATACAACATTTCTCTGATCTCCCTTGGAAACGGCACTGCGTCCAGGGAGTCGGAGCAGTTTATCGTGGATCTGTTAAAAGAGATACCGGAGAAGGTGCAGTATGTGATCGTAAATGAGGCGGGTGCTTCTGTTTATTCAGCCAGCAAACTTGCGAGCGAGGAGTTCCCGAAGTTTGATGTGGGACAGAGAAGCGCGGCGTCTATCGCGCGGCGGCTTCAGGATCCGCTGGCGGAACTGGTAAAGATTGACCCGAAATCCATCGGCGTAGGGCAGTATCAGCATGATATGAACCAGAAAAAGTTGGGAGAATCCCTGAACGGCGTGGTAGAAGACTGCGTAAATAAAGTGGGCGTGGATCTGAACACCGCGTCAGCGCCTCTGCTCTCCTATATCTCCGGCATCAGCAGCGCGATTGCGAAAAATATCGTAGCATATCGGGAGGAGCATGGAAGATTCACCGACCGCAGAGAACTTCTGAAGGTGCCGAAGCTGGGGCCAAAAGCGTTTGAACAGTGCGCGGGTTTCATGCGGATTCAGGGAGGAGACAATCCCCTCGACGCAACGGGAGTCCATCCGGAATCCTATGAGGCGGCGGAGAAGCTTTTGAAAAAACAGGGATTTACACCGGCCGATGTGGAAGAACATCATCTGGCGGGGCTGGGCCTGACGATCAAAGATTACGGGAAGACGGCAGAGGAGCTGGGCATCGGGGAAATCACCCTCCGGGATATTGTAAAAGAACTGGAAAAACCGGCCAGAGATCCGAGGGATGAGATGCCGAAACCTATTCTGCGCACGGATGTTCTTGAGATGAAGGACTTAAAAGAGGGCATGGTGCTCAAGGGAACCGTGCGGAATGTAATCGACTTTGGTGTGTTTGTGGATATCGGTGTTCATCAGGACGGACTGGTGCACATCTCCCAGATCACGGATCGGTATATCAAACATCCGCTGGAAGCAGTGAGTGTTGGGGATATCGTGGACGTAAAGGTCATGAGTGTGGATCTGAAGAAAAAGAGAATACAGCTGACCATGCGGGGAATCTGAATCTGAATGGAATCCCGAAAGGGCAGCATAAAAGCGGGCAGGCTTCTTTTCCGAAGTCCGCCCGCTTTTATGCTGCCCTTCCGGAGCCGGTTCTTTCCGGCAGACTCCTTCCGGCAGATTCCTTCCTGCGGCTTGACAGATTGAAAAATAATTGTTATATTACAAATAGAACAGTTATAACATGCAAAGTGTGTCCGTCTGTGGAAATATCCCGGGCGGATGTTCTGAAATAGAAGGTCCGGTGTCTGCTGGCAGGCTGCCGGAGAGAAATGGAGGGTGATCAGTATGTCAGAGAAAAGAGACTATTACGAAGTGCTTGGCGTATCGAGAGACGCGGATGAAGCACAGATAAAAAAGGCATATCGGAAATTGGCAAAAAAGTATCATCCGGATACCAACGCGGGTGATGCGGCGGCAGAGCAGAAATTCAAGGAAGTTACGGAAGCCTATACGGTTTTGAGTGATAAAGAGAAACGGAAGATGTATGATCAGTTCGGTCATGCGGCGTTTGACCAGACGGCCGGAGCCGGCAGTACGGGAAATACCAGATACTGGCAGTCCTACGGAGGCCCGGGCGGCTATCAGGAGTATCACTTTGAGGGCGGCAATATGGACGACATGTTTCGGGATATTTTCGGAGATATCTTCCATCACGGAAGCGCGGGACAGAGCGGCACCGGAAATCGCCGGGGAACACAGGGCAGTGCTTCGGGCAGCGCCTACGGAAGCTACGGCGGATTCGGCGGCTTTAACAGCGGAAGCGGATTTGGAAACAGCGGTTTTGGTAACTCCGGGTTTGGCGGGTTTGACGGAAGCGGTTTTAACAGCGGAAGTTTCAGCCGGAGAGGCTCGGATGTCAATGCCGAGGTGACGGTAGGCTTTGATGAGGCGGCGTTT
>CALWBC010000219.1 GCA_944375755.1 uncultured Mediterraneibacter sp.
GTCTGCCAGTTCCGCCACTGCGGCAGCTATGAAATTTTTCTTCTCTTATTTCTAAGAGAAACGACCCAGAAGAGACTCGAACTCTCGACCTCCGCCGTGACAGGGCGGCGCTCTAACCAACTGAGCCACTGGGCCATATTTAGCGAACAACAATAACTTCTTATTCGCAGTGGACCTTCGGGGACTCGAACCCAGGACCGACCGGTTATGAGCCGGTTGCTCTAACCAACTGAGCTAAAGGTCCAAATAATGAATGTTCCCAAAGGAACAAAGCCGATGATCGGACTCGAACCGATAACCTGCTGATTACAAATCAGCTGCTCTGCCAATTGAGCCACATCGGCGTACTATGAGCACTTAGCGTCTGTCTTTTAGACGCTTACGTGCGATGCCTGCCGACGCCCTTAGTGAGCATGTAATGCGAACTTAGTAGTCGGCATATTTTGTTGTCCACAGAGCTGACGATTTGTAATCAGTCTCTGCTAGTGACCCCGACGGGAATCGAACCCGTGTTACCGCCGTGAAAGGGCGATGTCTTAACCGCTTGACCACGGGGCCAAAATGACATAAATATATAAGCCGCCACTCCTAGCGGCGACTTATATATTACCATATTAAAATCACTTTTGCAAGCACTATTTTCTCTAATACCACTGTTTCAGCGCACTATCCAGCTCCTCGCAGTCTTCCGGCTCCGCATTGTAAACCACCATCTTCATTCTTCTTCCCACTCCCTTGGCAAGAATGCCCACAAGGGAACTTGCGTCAATCCGTGTGCGGTCACACTCAAGATCCGCCTCAAAACGATGTTTCTGAATACATGTGGAAAATGCTACCGCAGCATCCGTATCCGGAATATAAACTTCTCTCTCTACCATTTTTACCTCCCGTCTTCCTCTCCCAAGGCTTATTATAAAATTATAGCCGCTCAGCCGGCGATTTTTCTGTTATATAGAAGTATAAAACCTTTCCCGGTTTTCTCTGCCATTTATTTTACTCTATCGCCGATTGAAATTTTATCATATTTCTGTGGATTTTTTCACAAAAAGCAAAAATCATAACACAAAATTAGCCCTGAGAAGGGTTAGCGAGAACTTCCGGAACTTCCCGAGTCCTGTTCTACGCTTCTGCCGCCCCGCTGAATTCACACTCACCCAGTTTCTCCTCCGGCAGGCGGCAGGTTCTCCGCTCCTTCTCCACCAGCCGCTCCACGAACGGCGTTGCCGGATGGTGCAGCAGTCCGGTGGGAGTATCATACTGCTGAACCTCGCCGTGATCCATAACCAGTACCTTTGTTCCAAGCTTCAGAGCCTCTCCGATATCATGAGTCACGAACAGAACCGTGATCCGCGTCTGATGATAAATCCGCAGCAGCTCTTCCTGAAGCTGTCCCCGGGTGATCTCATCCACCGCGCCAAAAGGCTCATCCATAAGAAGAATCTCCGGCGATGCCGCCAGCGCCCGCGCGATTCCAACTCTCTGCTGCTGTCCTCCGGAGAGTTCTCCGGGATAGCGTTCCTTCAACTCCTCGTCCAGCCCGACGATCTTCATCCACTTTTCCACTGCTGCCTTTGTCTTTGCACGGTCCCGTCTGTTGAGCAGGTTCGGCACGTAGGAGATATTCTGCTCCACAGTCATGTGCGGGAACAGGACGCTTCCCTGAATGGCATAGCCGATGTTGCGGCGCAGCTGGGTCTGATCTTTGCTGCGGATGTTTTCACCCTCGATCAGAATATCTCCACCGTCAGGCTGAATCAGCCCGTTTACCATCTTAAGGGCAGTGGTCTTTCCGCATCCGGAAGAACCGATGATGGTTACAAACTCCCCTTTCTCCACCCGGAGATTAAAGTCTTCCATAATCACCTTATCCCCGTATGATTTCCTGATATGCTTAAATTCAATCTCTGTGCTCATACTGTCTCCTCCCTTTACTCCAGCAGTCCCCGCTCTTCCAGGAACTCCCGTGCTACATCCCGCGGCTCTTTTCCTTCGGTTTCCACTTCATAATTCATGGCCGCCATATCGCTGTCCGAGATAATTCCCGTTACTTTTTCAAACACGCCCTCCAGTTCCGGATGCTCTTCCAGTACTTCGCTGCGGATCACATTTCCGCAGAGGTAAGACGGATAAAAATGCTGATCATCTTCCAGCACCACTACATCTGACGCAGAGAGCTGTCCGTCTGTGGTAAAGATCACCATCACGTCAATCTGCCCCTGATTGATGGCCTGATATTTCAGCCCGATATCCAGATCCATGGTCTCTTTGAAATTCAGATTGTATGTGTCGCACAGAGCGTCATAGCCGTCCTCACGCTCGAAGAAATCATATTCCGCGCCAAAGACAAGCTGATCGGCCACCGCGCTCAGATCCGAATAGGTCTTAAGACCGTATTGCTCCGCGATCTCTCTTCGAACCACTAATCCGTACGTATTGTTAAATCCGTACATGCCGACCCATTCCATGCCAAGTTCATCCTTATAGTACTGCTGCATGGTGTCAAAGAGATCCTCCGTGTACAATCCGTCCTCTTTCATAACCATGTTCCATGCAGTCCCTGTATACTCCGGATAAATATCGAATTCTCCGCTTTCCATGGCCGGCTGGATATTGGACGTTCCGCCGCCCACTCCCTGAGTCAGTTCCACATCCAGATCCGTATCCTGCTCGATGAGAATGTCCAGCATCTCTCCGATCACATACTGCTCTGTCATGGGTTTTGTCGCAATCCGGATCCTGTCCTTTCCCTGGGAACGGAATACTGTCGTGAGGATCAGACACAGACAGATCAGCACTGCCGCCGCACCGAGAATCCGGTTCGTCTTCTTTGTTCTGGCGCTTCGCTTCTGCATCCGTTTCTCCACGATTCCAAGTATAAAGTCCACTGCAAGCGCCAGCAGCGCGATCAGAAGACTTCCCGCCATGGTCATGGCAGCATTGTTTGTCGTGATTCCCCGGTAGATGGCAACGCCCAGGCCGCCGGCTCCGATAAAGGAAGCGATACCGGCAAGCGCGATCGTCATCGTCACCATGCTCCGGATACCGGACATAATCACCGGCATGGCAAGAGGAATCCGGATTTTCACAAGGATCTGCAGCCTGGTGCTCCCCATTCCCTTTGCCGCT
>CALWBC010000220.1 GCA_944375755.1 uncultured Mediterraneibacter sp.
GTCTCGCATAGGCGCTTGGAGCATAATCCGTGCTCCCAAGGCCACCGCCCCTTGTTCCATATCTGAGTGCCAGCGCGACCGTTGTCTCTCCGCCTCCTGTTACCGGCATTCCCGGAAGCGCTTTCCGCACTTCTTCAACTCCCGGATCATCCGCGCAGCTTATGAGAATCATATCTGCATTTCGAAATGATTTTGCTGTTTCAACAATTTTAGGCACTGCGATCCGACACAGTTCCGGGCTGTGAATTCCTTCCGGCTGATCCGGTATACACTTTGTCTCCACAGCCAGAGTCGGAAACTTTTCCATAATCTGACGCTGATGCGCGTAGAGCACATCCGGATCTTCACTGGTCAGCACACGAATCAGTCCGACTTTAAATTTCCTCATATTTTCTTTCATAACGCATCCCTGCTCCTTTCTCCAGACAAAAGAACCTCAGATCTGAAAGACCCCTTCCCGAATTACCAGTGTATCATCAAGATACAGCGTTGGTTTCAGAATGATCCCGTCCATGTGACATTCCGCCTTGTTCACGCCGCCAAAGGACGTATTTGTTCCAAATGCAATATGCACGGTTCCGTATACTTTTTCATCCTCCAGGATTACACCGTTTAATATGGCCGCCTCGTTTGTTCCGATTCCAAGTTCACACAGAGTGGAATTTTCTTCATTTTTCAGAAGAATATCCAGCTTTTCGCTGTTCTCACCCGTCACTTCTCTTAACCGGCCTCCGGAGATCCGCATAAGAAGCGGGGACGAAAGTTTTCCAATTCCTACCATAGATCCGTCAATGATCATTTCTCCGTCCGAGCCATCCTCCAGAGGGGCAATATAAGCCTCTCCTGACGGGAGATTGCCACATTGCCCGGCTTCTTTGTAAACCCCCGGACTTGCCACACCTTTCCGTCCATCCAGCTGTATAACAAGAGTCTTTCCGTCTTTTTCGATCCGGGCTGTCTTTGCCGCGCTTAAAAGTTCCGTTATTTTTGCCGTCAGACCTGCAACCCTGGTATAATCCGCCGTCATGGCTCCGGTTCCGAACATTTCTTCTGTAATTCCCGGCATTGTTGCTACTCTGGTTCCATTGGCTGCCGCCTGAATTCTCGCGTTGGTATGGGTCAGCGACTTTTCTGTGGGGGCAATAACCACATCTGCCGATTTCATCGCTTCAGCTATGGCAGCCGGCGGTTCCTCGCCGCTCACTTTCCGCTCCTGCATAACTGCCATTATTCCTTCCGCTCCGAGTTTGCAGGCAGCCTGATAAATGGCCTGTCCGATTTTCACTTTTGCATCATCCGTAACGACAAGGACAGTTTCTCCCTGTTTTACACCAAGACAGGAATCCAGTACCCTTTCCGCTATTTTTACCAGATCTTCCATTTTCTTCTTCTCCTTCTTCAAATTTTTCCGACACGTTTCTTTCCGCGTTTCTTCAAATCCGTAAGTTCTGATACCACACGGGCCAGAAGCGTTCTCGGCAGCACTACCAGTTTTCCGGTCTTTTTCTCAAACATGCGCTTCATCTCCTGCGTGTATCCAATACAGTCCATCACAATCAGGTCAGCCTCCGTATCTTTTACCTGTTCCGCCGCTTTTTCCAGCTCTTCCCAGGGACCATACGGCGATGCCGGAACAGACTTCACCTTTTTCACATACTGCCTCCACTTTTTTTCTGTCTGGTCAACATGCAGAGGAGATGGCGTCATGCAGGTAATAACCGTTTTTTTTGTCATCAACGGGACAATCCGGTCCAGAATATCACAGGGATAAATCAAAGGTACTCTTTTTGATTCAAGAGTCTCCGGAAATTTGCCGGTACAGAAAAACATGATCAGCCGGCAGCCTTCTGCTTCCATACGGTCAATGGCCTCCTGAAGTCGTGGAAGGATATGACGCTCCGCAAATGTCACAGAAGATCCATCCTGCAGCCTGGATACCAGCACATAGTCGCCTTCTCCGGGAGCAAATGCCGCTATTTCCTCTTTCGTCATGCCATCCAGTCCGCCTGCCTGCACCAGTTCCGCCTGATCTTCAAACAGATCCATAATATCCGCCGTAACGTCTGTTCTCGGTGCCTGTCCGATTGTTATCGCGCCTATTTTCATCTTGCTCTCACCTCATTTTTATTTTCTCAGTTTCTCAGCGCTTCTATGATTCCATTCCAAGGGTCTGCAAATGTTTCATGCTTCCGTATAATTTTACGATCCGGTCGTATTCTTCCCTGTCATAGAACCTGCACTGTCCACGCCCGAATGCCTTTGCCACCTCCAGCATAAATCTGGCAGCCTCCTCAACATCGGCCGCATGAGTCGCTCCGGTCGCACAGCCGGGAACCATAACTTCCGCGGTGATTGCCACGCCGACTACAGGGGCATCCGTTGCGGTACATGGTTGAAGAACGCTGTTTAAATGATAAATGTCATTGCCATAAGGAGTAATATCCTGCGTCGTCAGCGGGAACACATATGGCAGACGTCCTGTTGTAATCTGCATCAGATCCAGCAGATCTTCTGATGTTCTCAGAATATACCCTTCTTTAACGGTTGGAGATATTGCAAAACCTCTTGTATTAATTACACGATTTCCTTTTGTTGTATCCACAGAAAGAATCGCATCAAGTTCGTCAGAAACTTCTTCTTTGTTTACCTGAGACATTTCCACCGGCGATCCCATAAACGGGACAGGCTCATGCGGCTGTGTAGGAGCGTCCGGACAAATATGAGTGGACACCAGAACATCACCTTCCAGCAAATCGCCTTTATTCTGCATGTCAAGAAGTTTTGCGGCAAGCGCCACAGCCGCAAGCGCGCCATCGCCATCGGAGACAAACCCGATCCTCTCCGGACGGGCGCCCAGCCCCCCAAGTCTTCCCAGCAGACCGATTGTAGGCGCACTGCCGCCTCTGCTCTTTCCATTCCTTCCCGGGATATGTACTTTAATCATATCCGTTGAGCCCTGAGGGCCTCTGAGCTCGTAAACATTAATGTCCGCATCCGGTTTTATACTTCTTAAATATTCCTCCACCTTTTTTCCTGTTACATTTGCATCGTCCAGAACGTCATATACTTCTATAATCTGTTTCATCAACATTATTGTTTCCTCCTCTGTTTTATATTCTGATTGTTAAAGATAGCTCACCAGATCCTGTCCAACTACTTCTTCCGTCTGTCGCAGCAGTTCCGGATCGTACATGGTTGCAGACAGTTTCAGATTCTTCTTATCAGCAGCTATGACATACACGTCAAGCCCTTCCTCCATCATCGCTGTAGTTACAGGCTCCCCTGTCTTCGCATTGATTGTCATAATCAGATCCGGGAAAGTCGCGAGACGCTTTCCGTCTTTTTCCGCCGTCGCGTACTCATTCCAGAATGTCATCCGGCAGCCATCCACTTCCGCGAATCCAACATCAAATCCCCCGGTTGTCTCTATGGAAAAGTTCTTCACTTCCCCTCTGGAAAGAATACTTCCGCCCAGGAAGCGACATACACTCTTTACAGCTTCCTCCACTGAATTTTCAAGTCCTGCCCGAAAAGCCCTGCCCGTTTCAACAGCAAAGCTTACACCGCCAACCGCACAGTTTTTCTTCGCATAAGCGGCTGTTACCGGATTTCTGGCAACAGCTACAAGACCGCCCGCTTCAATGGACGCCATACGTACCAGCCTGGACGTATGTTCAATACTGCCCTCAAAGAAGCATTCCACACGGCTTCCCGTCTCGGGATTTCCTCCCACACAGGCCTGAACCGTTCTGTAGTCTTCTATTTTGTGGAGATTCATACTGCCCATCACCCCCGTCGGATGCGCACGTCCATTACAAGGTGCATCCACAAGCGGCAGTCCGGATACAGCTGCCTGTATCCAGCCATTCACAGATGCTTCTCCCCCCTGCTCATTTGTAATGATTCCTCCAAGCTTCAGATCCGTATTCTTCCGGATCAGTTCGATCGTCCGGGCCAGATCCTTTGCCGTCATATACTGATCCTTTGCATTCGGCGCTCCGACAAGAGATGCGGTCAGAAGCACGGCATCCTCATCTATATCGTCAATAGAAACCAGCCTCAGATCCGCGTAATCCACCGCGGTCCGGGCGTATTTTCTCCCCTTTACCGGATCGCCGCCTCCTCCGCCGCCAAGAATAGTACCCCCGGTTAAAATATCATCAAGAACTTCTTTCGTCAGTTTCATACCCGTATTTTTCATATTGAACTCCTTTCTTTCGCTGCACGCGGAACAGGTGCCGTCAGGATTCCATTTCACCTGTCTGTCGGCACCATCCACAGCACTTATTTACTCCATCTATTTTTCTTTGCTTCCAAGCGAAAGAGTTGCTGTAAAGAAACTGTACAGAGCTGCCCCCGCCAGCGCGCCGGCGCCGAGAATATTGAGTGTGTCCTCGTTCTCTTTCTTTCTCCTTACAAGAACAGCACGAATGATCAGGGCAACAATAATTGTCAGCCCGTTGATCGTAGAGCCGACCAGAAGGCCAGTAGCAAACAGGATTCCCACCTGTCTGGAACCTCCAAGCAACTGAATTATCGCTCCCGGGATCGCCCAGATCAGCAGACATTTTGCAACTGAAGCGCTCGCCCCTGCCTCAATCGTTGCGGCAAATGTAGCGTCAACCGGCGCATACAGTCCCTGACTGAAGTAAGTATGTGCGAGCAGTGCCACCATAACAAACGCGACCACAAAGCCCACGATTTCGGAAATATACTGCTGTTTTCTTCCCTCTTTTTCCAGCTCCGGATCTTTCCCATAGCCCCTCAGTATATAGCCGCATTTCAAGTCATAAGCCATATCGGAAAATGCGGGACCTGTCGCTGCCGTATATGCAACCAGAACAGCAAGCGGCATACTCGGAAATCCGATCAGCATTCCTACAAGCAGAAAAATCAGCGCGGTGGCAAACCCCGGGAACCATCCCGAATACATGGCGGAAATTCCAACAATCAGTTCGGATGCAATAGCCGCAAATGCCGCATAAATTATCCAGATTACAAGCTTTACCGGACTCATCTCCGACCAGATCCCGGTAATAAACGCGATAAGAATCGCCACAACAAAATATGCAACATAGCCCCAGCCAAGAGCACTCTTCATATTTCCCATACTCCGGCTGAATCTTCCCGCCGCACTGGCATCATCACCTTTCTTTTTTGCAAACAGCATCTTACAGACCTGAAGAAGAGCAATCATACCTGCTCCGATCATAATGCCATGTGGCATATACTGGAAAAGCGGCCTGGACATGATATCTGCTCCCTCACCGAAAATATTGGTAATCAGGGGGAAACTCCGTCCAAAAATATCAATGATAAATCCATTGGTATTCAACACGCCGATCACAATGCTTCCTACTCCCAGGGCTGCCATGGCCACAAAATCACCGAACCATGATACACCCAGCAGATCTGTCGGAATCCCGATCACTTTCCCGCCGATGCCGATTACCATTCCGGCCAGAAGAAGCATTGCTTTTCTCCCCTTTTCTACTACGGCGAGAATGGACTGGGCCGATGCCACACCGGGCGGCCATGCCCCTTCCGCAGGGAACATCTCCGAATCAAATGTTTTGTAGAGAATTGTCGCGTCAATAATCGTCGCAATAAACACACCGATCAGCATGGGAAACATCAGATCCGCCCTGCCCATAATTACAGGAATTCCAATCGGAAGCAGCAGACTGTTGGCAGCAGAAAATGTTGCTCCTGATATGGATGTCTGTATCAGATTCTGCCCATGAATACTTCTGTACTTCTGAAGGAATTTCAACGGAATCCTCGACAAAATGATCGCAAACAGCGCCCCTACAATCGAAGTGTTCGGTGCCACCCCTGTACGTACAATCAGTTCCAGTCCGATAATCGCTCCCAGTATACTCATCACGATGTTCAGGATGAGAACGTGAGGCGAGAGCGCCTTCGGGTGTTCGGCTGCCGTAATATGCAGCTGCTCATACGCTTTCTTTTCTTTTTCGTCCATATGTTTTCCTCCTTTTCTCTTGCACGTCTCTCCGTATTAACGTCAGACGTTCAGGTATAAAAAAAGCCAATGTGAAGATCACCCACATTGGCTTAACACTTTTTCATTCTATCACTTTACTTCGGCAAATTCTTTGTTCTCCGACAACAATTTTTTTCGTTCCTTTTTGTGCTTGATGCACAGTCCCCTTACACATTCCGCTCCTTCTTTCATCTTAGATATGGCCGGATTTCGCAGGCAAACTCCAGCTCTTTCAGCACACCTGCATCACTCAGACTGCACCCCAGCAGCTCTTCCATCTTTTTGATCCGATACATCATTGTATTTCGATGCAGAAACATCTCCTCCGCTGTCTGTTTTCTTGCCCCCCTGTTTTTCAAAAATATCTCCAGCGTCTGCACCAGATTTGTGGCATGTTTTTCATCGTAATCTTCCAGACTGCTCAGGCGCTGCTGCACATACTCCCGAACATCCGGAAGTCTTGAAATGCGAAGCATCAATTCTTCATAAGCACAGTCCTCTCTCCAGAGAACAGATTCATCTGCGTAAACACATCTTGAAATTTCTTCAAGATCAAGAAGCTTCTCTGTCTCCCCCGCAGTCTCCTGATATATCCCGATCAGCGCGGATACACCACAGAAAATCTTCTTTTTTCTTTTTTCATTAAAATCATGAATATAATTTTCCAGTCTATTTCGAAAGGCCTCGTTTCTTTCCGGATCTTCAAAAAGGAAAAACAGTCTTTCTCTCGAGTCCATACTGACACACTTCAGATTCTCCAGCTGAAAAAACTGTTCCGTCATCTTTCTGATTCTTTCCGTTTCAGGTATTGTCAGTGTCTTCTTTCCATCCGCAGGTCCGATCTGTATCAGCCGGACGGGCAGCATCGGCCAGTTCAGCGAATTGGCGCGGATCTGGGCTTCATCCTCACTTCCGGCTTTTCCCTGAAGGAGGTCAAAGAAAAACTTTCGATCCAGTTCTCTCTTTTCCACCCGCCCGATCTGATAGCGGGTTCGCATCTCCACATTATTCCTCGCTTCTACAATTGCCACCATAACCGGATAAACTACTTCTACAAATCCGGCTTTATTATCCAGAAAGAAAAGCGGAAATTTTAACTGATCAGCCAGTTCCAGCGCAGCCTGTGGAAAATCGTCAAAAAATCGTGTTTTTATGGCGAGTGCCGCAGCTCCGGCTTCATTCAGGGTCCGTATCAGATCCAGAAGTGCGTTTCTGTCATTACGAATCGCATAACCTGTTGTTATCATCAGAATTCCTTTTCTTAGCCAGGGCTTCACATCCGGCTGCTCCATCATGTCATAAAACAGCACCTCCCGATCCAGACCTGCCTTTCCGGCTACCAGTTCCGCTCTGCCACCGCTCCATATTTTTCTGATATCATTCACTGTAATCTTCATACTTGTTCATCCTTTTTACGACATACTATAGCATCCCTGCCTGTCAAATTCAACTCTGCTCCTCCTTCAACTCATAGTTGTAAAATTTATTTTTTATGGTAGAATAATAAAGTTGATGTTTTTCTTCCTGATGAAGAAATCCATCGGTTCCTGTTGATTTTTTAGTATTTTATATAGGAAAAGAAAGTAGGATAAAGAGTAATTATGAAAACAAAACGTGAAGATGTAAGAAATATTGCAATTATCGCCCATGTCGATCACGGCAAGACCACTCTTGTCGATGAGCTGTTAAAGCAGAGCGGCGTATTCCGTGAGAACCAGGAAGTGGCCGAACGTGTCATGGACTCCAACGATATCGAGCGCGAACGCGGTATCACAATTCTGTCCAAAAATACTGCCGTTCACTATAAAGGGACAAAGATCAATATTATAGATACTCCCGGACACGCGGATTTCGGCGGCGAAGTGGAACGTGTTCTGAAAATGGTAAACGGAGTCATCCTTGTAGTTGACGCCTTCGAGGGCGCCATGCCCCAGACAAAATTCGTGCTGCGCAAGGCTCTGGAACTGAGCCTGCCTGTTATTGTCTGCATCAACAAGATTGATCGTCCGGAGGCCCGTCCCGAGGAAGTAATTGATGAAGTACTGGAGCTTCTCATCGATCTGGGCGCGTCTGATGAACAGCTGGACTGTCCGTTCGTATTCGCCTCCGCGAAAACCGGTGTGGCCACACGCAGTCTGGATGAAGAAGGAAAAGACATGCAGCCTCTTTTTGATACGATTCTCGACTATATCCCGGCTCCGGAGGGCGATCCCGAAGCTCCTACTCAGGTTCTTATCAGCACCATCGATTACAATGAGTATGTCGGCAGAATCGGAATCGGAAAAGTGGATAACGGAACCATTGCCGTAAACCAGGAAATGGTGCTCGTCAACCACCACGATCCTGACAAGAAGGAAAAAGTAAAGATCAGCCGTCTCTATGAATTCGACGGACTGAACAAAGTGGAAGTGAAAGAAGCTACCATCGGTTCCATCGTGGCAATCTCCGGTATCTCCGATATCTCTATCGGTGACACATTATGTTCGCCGGAAAAACCGGAAGCCATTCCGTTCCAGAAGATTTCCGAGCCTACCATTGCCATGCAGTTTATCGTCAATGACAGTCCTTTTGCGGGTCAGGAAGGCAAATACGTTACCTCCCGCCACCTGCGTGACCGTCTGTTCCGTGAACTGAACACAGATGTCAGCCTCCGTGTGGAGGAAATGGAAAACACAGACAGCTTTAAGGTATCCGGACGTGGGGAACTCCACCTGTCTGTTCTGATCGAGAACATGAGACGAGAGGGTTATGAATTCGCGGTCAGCAAGGCGGAAGTCCTCTACCACACAGATGAAAACGGAAAGAAAACGGAGCCAATGGAAATCGCATACATTGACGTGCCGGACGAATTCACCGGCGTTGTTATCGAAAAACTGGGGCAGAGAAAAGGCGAACTCAGAAACATGCACGCCTCAAATGGCGGATACACCCGTCTTGAGTTCTCCATTCCTTCCAGAGGTCTGATCGGATACCGCGGAGAGTTCCTGACCGATACGAAAGGAAACGGAATTCTCAATACAAGCTTCGACGGGTACGCTCCGTATAAGGGAGATATCCAGTACCGCAAGCAGGGATCACTCATCGCATTTGAAACCGGCGAGTCAGTCACATACGGACTGTACAGTGCTCAGGAACGCGGAACCCTGTTCATCGGCCCCGGCGAGAAAGTATACGCGGGCATGGTCATCGGACAGAACGGAAAAGCGGAGGATATCGACCTTAATGTCTGCAAGACGAAGCATCTGACCAACACCCGTTCCTCCAGTG
>CALWBC010000221.1 GCA_944375755.1 uncultured Mediterraneibacter sp.
TGCAGAGGCACTCCATCTGTTCCGACTAACATCCAGAACAAAGGCTTTTCAGACGTTCCTGCTCCAACGCATGGCTCACGCAGTCCCCTGTTTTTGAACTGACGCATCCGATCGGAAAAGCACATCGACGGCTGTAGTTTCCACCAGAAACCTTCCCGTTAATCAACAAAATAACGCGAATAATAAACCAACGTCGCGGCTGAAAAGTGCTGAAATCTGCAGTACCTTCCGGCCGCACCTTGTTTTTTCTTCAGCTGTTTATTCATTCATTTCCCCATTTGAAAGATTACGAAACCCGCCCCATTTCAATACCTTTTCTGCGGAGAGGGAGATGTGGGAGGGTGACTTCGGAAGGAAATCTAGTGCATCTTAAAGTTCCGGGGGCGGACGTTAAGGCTGGCGGCGGGGTTGTCTGAGCGTAAGCGAGTTCTCCGCCGGCAGTCTTTGCATTTAGTCCGCACCCGGAACTTTTAGCTGCACTTATTTCCTGGAGCGGAACCCATATACGTCTCCATCTCCGCAGAAATACGCTCTGATAATCCCCTCTGGTTTCGCCCATTTTAAAATCAGTTGTTAATGAATTAAATAGCTGCACTCTTCTATTGACATCCGCTCTGTTTTGTGCTAATTTTCTTTCATAAGGAATTAGCACTCCTTTTGTGCGAGTGCTAACAAATAAGATAAGGAGGGATTCCATGTTTATACAGCCCATTTATAATATACTGCTCCTGCAGGATGTGACCTATTATTTCAAAAAAGATTTCTTCGGCGAAAAATATGACACCCTCGCAGCTGACAATGATATTCTCTTTATGTTTCTGAAAGAAGATATTGAAGGGCGGGATTATCTGCCTGACGACTTTTATCCGATCGGACTGCTCGCCCGGATCGAAAACATCAGTGATGAGGATGTGGTTCAGATCCGCTCCATCGATCGGGTGGAAATCCTGAATCCGCAGATTGCGAACGGAGAAATCAACGCTGCCTATGCAATGCGCCCCTCCATCGAAGATATGCCGGATAGTGAACAGCAGAAAACTTTTGAGGAGCTTCGCTCCGCACTGCTGCGGTTTGTCCAGGGGTATCAGTGGGGGCTGTGGGCCCGCGGCTACATTCTCCAGCGTAAGAACGCCTATGACCTTGCCTCTTCACTGTCTGAATATCTGAACCTGAGCCCGGATGAGAAATACCAGATTCTTGCGGCTGATTCCGTGCGTCTCCGCTACAGTCTGATTTCTCAGGCGATTAATGAATTTATGGAAATCGCCAAAGTATCCTCTGAAGCTCAGGAAGCTCAGAAAGGAGATCAGGAACAGCTCTACCGGGAAGCCGCTCTGAAGAAGCAGATCGACTACCTGCAGAAAGAACTGGACGACATGCACCCGGAGAATGTCTCTGATGTCCGCAAATTCGAAAAGAAGATTGAACAATCCGGCATGAATCAGGAAGCCCGCAAAGAAGCGGAAAAGGTTCTCAACCGTATGCGTCAGGAGGGGAAGGAAAGCCATGAGTACGGCCTGCTCTATGATTATCTCGATTTTGTGACAAGTCTGTCCTGGAAAGAACCGGAATACACACCGATTGATCTGGATCGCGCGGAGCAGATTCTGGACGAAGATCACTACGGACTGAAAAAGGTCAAGGAACGTATCATCCAGCAGCTAGCCGTCATGGCGCTGAACCGGAAACAGTACGGTTCCATTCTCCTCTTTGTAGGAGCTCCCGGCACCGGCAAGACCAGCATCGGTCAAAGCATCGCCCGGGCACTCGGAAGAGAATACGCCCGCATCAGTCTTGGAGGTATTCGTGATGAAGCTGAGATCCGGGGTCACAGGCGAACTTATGTAGGCGCCATGCCCGGAAGGATCATGGAGGCCATGAAACGCAGCGGTGTCTCCAACCCGGTTATGGTACTGGATGAGGTTGACAAGCTTGCGAAAGACTACGGCGGAGATCCGGCAAGCGCGCTTCTGGAAGTGCTGGACCCGGAGCAGAACAGCACATTTACCGATCACTACATGAATGTTCCCTATGATCTGTCAAATGTCCTCTTCGTCTGCACTGCCAATACGACAGACACCATCCCGGAGCCGCTTCTGAACCGTATGGAAGTCATCAACTTTCCGGGTTATACGGCAGTCGAAAAATATCATATAGCAAAGCAGCATCTGATTCCTAAAGCATTCGACGCCATGGGAATCAAGAAGGGACAGCTCAAAATCACGGACAGCGCCCTGAAGGAAATTATCAACGAATATACGATGGAATCTGGTGTCCGCGATCTGAAGAAGAGCATCGAAACCATCTGCCGTACTGCCGCGGTTGACCTGGTCAGAATGCAGACCGCCGCAAAGGATAAGACGGATGCATCGGAATCCTCATCTTCAGATATGGAGCCGGAAAATACTCAGTCAAAGCACTCCACAGAGAAAAAGAAACCTCTGACTGTCTCCAGGCATAACCTGACCAAATATCTGGGCAGACCCCAGATTCACGCGGAACGCAGGCTTGCTTCCGCTGACCCCGGCGTAGTTACCGGACTTGCCTGGACCCGGGCCGGCGGTGCCATCCTCTTTATCGAGTCAAAACTGACAGAAGGAAAGGGGAATCTCAAAATCACCGGACAGCTGGGTGATGTTATGAAAGAATCCGTACAGATCGCTCTGAGCCTTGTAAAATCACTTTATCCGAAAGAATGTAAGGTATTTGAAGATCATGATCTGCACATCCATGTGCCTGCAGGCGCCGTGCCGAAAGACGGTCCCTCTGCGGGTATCACTCTCACCACAGCCCTCGCATCGCTTGTGACCGGCAAAGCAGTGAGCACCGATATTGCCATGACCGGTGAAGTTTCCCTGCGTGGAGGCGTTATGCCGATCGGCGGCCTGCCGGAAAAACTTATGGCAGCACAACGTGCTGGAATCAAACGGGTATTCATTCCCGCGGAAAACGTGGAAGATCTGGAAGACATAGCCGATGAGGTGAAAGAAAAACTGGATATTGTGCCTGTGAAAAAAGTAACTGATATACTGAAACAGGTACTTTAAATAAAGAAAGTCTCCGGAAGGACAGAAATCCATCTGTCGCTTCCGGAGACTTGGATTTGCAGAAACTTTTACGAATAAAGAATTTAATTTATAACTTCTTCAACAGTTCTTCCGGTGTCTCCTCCGGATTCTCCCTTACCAGCTGATAAATCCTGTCAATCGAAGAGATATCCTCTTCCAGCTCATCTGCGATCTCCTCAATCGACTTTCCTTTTTGATATTTCTTCAGAACCAGCTTTACCTTCTCAAGTGTCTGTCCCCGCTCAATACCTTGCTCAATCCCCTGTCTGATTCCCCGTTTCAGAGAACTGCTCATCTGGGAATTATAGTCGCGGATTGCCTTTTCACGCGCCTCATACTGCAACTTTTCAATGTCATCTGCACTGAGTTTTTTCAAAGAACTGTATGCTTCTGATATATATTCATCTGTCTTTGCCATTTCCTCAAACTCCTCTCTGCTCTTCCCACTTAAGAACCGCATCCAGGAGATAACGTTCTCTTCGTCCTCTGTTCGTTTTGAAAGCTTTTTCAGTTCCAGTATCTGCAGCTCCAGCAGATCCGTGTATTT
>CALWBC010000222.1 GCA_944375755.1 uncultured Mediterraneibacter sp.
CCCGTGTCGCCCGGGCAGAGGTGCGCCCGCACAAATTCCTTCGTGCCGCTCAGCTCCAGAAACAGCTCGATGTAGCCGCACTGGCAGTTGCTCACAATAAAGAGGGGATACTTTTTCGCCAGTTCGGGGATGGTCTTAAGCACGCCGGGATACACAGTGCCCGGATGATCTTCCAGATACCGGTTCTCCGCGCTGAAGCAGAGATCCATGAGCCTGAGCCGTTCCTGCGGAGGCAGAGAGGCGAACAGCCGGTCCCCGATTTCTGTCATGGTCTTTCCGAACAGGCCGCTTAAAATTTCGCGGTTCAGTGTCAGTTCCAGGGAAGAATTCTGACGGATCGCCTGGTTCCAGGAGGCGGCAACAGAGTCAGTGGAGTCCCAGAGCGTGCCGTCAACATCAAAAATAATACTGTCCATTCTAATCGTTCTCCTTTGTTGAATCTATATTATCTTTCATGATACTACCATAAAATCAGCCTTTAAAAAAGAAGTTTTTTAGTGTATACTTGATTAATGGTTAAAACGGAGGATCATCTGATGAGAGAAAAAATTGTATTGATAGACGGGCACAGTATACTGAACCGTGCCTTTTACGGTGTGCCGGATCTTACCAATTCCGAGGGGCTGCATACCAATGCGGTCTATGGATTTCTGAATATTCTGTTCAAGATTCTGGACGAGGAAAAGCCGGAGTATCTGACGGTTACCTTTGATGTACACGCGCCGACTTTCCGGCATAAGATGTTTGCGGATTACAAGGGCACGAGAAAGCCCATGGCCGAGGAACTCAGACAGCAGGTGCCTGTCATCAAGGAAGTTCTGCAGGCGATGAATATAGAGATTATTGAAAAGGAAGGACTGGAAGCAGATGACCTTCTGGGGACGATCTCCTGTTTGTGTGAGGAAAAGGGGCTGGATGTCTCGATTATTTCCGGAGACAGAGATACTCTGCAGCTGGCTACGGATCATGTAAAAATCCGGATTCCGAAGACGAAACAGGGATCGACAGAAGTGGAGGATTACAATGCGTCGGATGTGGTGGAAAGATATGGTGTTACACCTGTTGAGTTTATCGATGTGAAGGCTCTGATGGGGGATACGGCTGACAATATCCCCGGAGTCCCCGGAGTGGGAGAAAAGACGGCCACAAAGATCATTCAGGAATATCATACGATTGAAAATGCATATGAGCATGTGGATGAGCTGAAGCCGCCAAGAGCAAGCAGAAATCTGAAGGAATACTGGGAACAGGCGCAGATGAGCAAAGTGCTTGCAACCATTGAAACCCATGCGGATATTGATTTTGATCTGGAGAAAGCGCGCCATGGAAATCCGTATACACCGGAGGCGCACGCCATGTTTCAGCGTCTTCAGTTTAAAAATATGCTGAGCCGGTTTGACGTTGAGACGGTAGCGAATAAGATCGAAGATGTGTTCAGAGAAGTGTCGGATCCAAAGGAGATCCGGGCGCTGTTTGAGGAAGCGGCGCAGGCGGACTGCGTGGGCGCTGCGTTTTCCAGAGATCCGGGCAATGTGCTTCCGCTGTTCGCGCATCCTTCCGGATTCGGGAGAATTGCCCTGGCGTGGGGAGAGGATAAGATTGTCTCTATCTCATGTGATATGGAGATGGATATGGATTCGCTGTTTGCCATGGTATCGGAACTGGCCGGCAGGGTCAGGCGGTTTTCCATGTGCGGACTGAAAGAAGCGCTTCCGTTTCTTCCTGATGTAAAAAAGGAGAGCGCCTTTGATGTAATTGTAGCCGCCTATCTGCTGAATCCGCTGAAAAGTGATTATGATTATGAGGATGTGGCGAGAGAACATCTGAACCTTCTGATTGACGAGAAGACGGCGGACGCAGCAAAAGCGTGTTACGAGGCGTACACTGCATATGCAGCGCCGCCGGTTCTGGAGAAAAAACTGAAAGAAGCGGATATGGAGCGGCTTTTTACAGAGATTGAAATGCCTCTTGTTTTTACGCTCTACGATATGGAACAGGCAGGAGTGAAGGTGGAAGCGGATGCGCTGAAAGCTTACGGAGATCAGCTTGGGGCGAGAATCGTGGAACTGGAGCGTGAGATTTATGAACTTGCAGGGGAAGAGTTTAATATCAATTCGCCGAAGCAGCTGGGAGTAATTCTGTTTGACAAGTTAAAGATGCCGCATGCGAAGAAGACAAAGACCGGATATTCCACGGCAGCGGACGTGCTGGAGAAACTTGCGCCAGATTATCCGATCGTGGCGAAGATCCTGGAATACCGCCAGCTGGCAAAACTCAAATCAACCTATGCGGACGGGCTGGCCGTATATATAGGAAAGGACGGACGTATTCACGGGAAATTCAATCAGACGGTGACAACGACCGGGAGTCTGAGCAGTACAGAGCCGAATCTTCAGAATATTCAGGTGCGGATGGAACTCGGACGGCTGATCAGAAAAGTCTTTGTTCCGGAGGAAGGATACGTGTTTGTGGACGCGGATTACTCTCAGATTGAACTTCGGATTCTGGCGCACTGTTCCGGAGACGAACAGCTGATACAGGCGTACCGTGAGGCACGTGATATCCACAGGATGACGGCGTCTCAGGTGTTTCACACACCGTTTGATGAAGTGACGGATCTGCAGAGACGGAACGCAAAGGCAGTCAATTTCGGGATTGTATATGGCATCAGTTCATTTGGTCTCAGTCAGGATCTGAGTATAACGAGAAAGGAAGCCTCTCAGTATATTGAGCATTATTTTGAGACATATCCCGGGATTAAGAAGTTTCTGGACGACTGCGTGGAACATGCCAGAGAAAAAGGATATGCGGTCACTCTGTTCGGAAGGCGCAGACCTGTGCCGGAGCTTAAATCCAGCAATTTCATGCAGCGCAGTTTCGGGGAGCGTGTGGCCATGAACGCGCCGATCCAGGGAACAGCGGCTGACATTATAAAAATTGCGATGATCGGCGTTGATGAGGAACTAAAAAACAGAGGGATGAAATCCCGTCTGATTCTTCAGGTGCATGATGAACTTCTGATCGAGGCTTACGAGCCGGAGGTGGAAGAAGTAAAGGAAATACTGAAAGACAAAATGGAAAACGCGGCACAGCTCTCTGTTCCGCTGATTGCGGATATGCATACCGGAAAGAACTGGTATGAGGCAAAATAGAAGCAGGGAACCTTATGCTTCGAGAGGGCCGAGGAAAAGGACAATGTATACGGAAAGGAAATAATCGGTGAAGGTACTTGGAATAACCGGGGGAGTGGGATCCGGAAAAAGTCTGGTGCTTGAATGGCTGAAGACAGAGTACGGGGCATATATCTGCCAGATGGATGAGACTGCAAAGCGGCTGCAGAGACGCGGAACAAAGTGTTTCCGTGAGATTGTCCGCCACTTCGGGGAAGAGATCGTCGGACCGGACGGGGAACTGGACCGCGGCAGACTGGCGGGAATTGTGTTCTCGGACGAAGAAGAACTGAGAGTGCTCAACGGAATCGTACATCCCGCTGTTCTGGAATATGTGAAAAGCGAGATCGACAGAAAATCCGCGGAGGGCATAAAACTGTATGTGGTTGAGGCGGCGCTTCTGTCGGAAGCATTTCGCAGTCTCAGCGATGAGCTCTGGTATATCTATGTTCGTGAGGACGTAAGAAGGGCAAGGCTTAAGGCTTCCCGGGGATACACGGATGAGAAAATTACGCAGATGATTGCATCCCAGCCATCGGAAGAACAGTTCCGGACGGTCTGTGATGCTGTGATTGATAACAGCGGAGAATTTGAAGAGACAAAAAGACAAATAGGAGAGAGATTGAAACTATGAGAATGTGCAGCATTGCGAGCGGCAGCAGCGGAAACTGTATCTATGTTGGGAGTGATGACACTCATCTTCTTGTAGATACGGGAATCAGCAAGAAAAGGATTGAAGAAGGGCTGAAGAAACTGGAGATCAAGGGAGAGGAGCTGGATGGAATCCTGATCACTCATGAACATTCGGACCATATTCAGGGGCTGGGAGTGTTCAGCAGAAAATACGGGATCCCGATCTATGCCACGCCGGGAACAATCGAAGGAATTCTGAGTTATTCCGGACTGGGGCGCATGCCGGAAGGCCTGCTGCATCCCATACATACGGATGAGCCATTTGCTCTGGGGGATGTGGAGGTGCATCCGTTCGCCATTTCTCATGATGCCAACGAGCCGTCAGGCTACCGGTTTGAAAACGACGGAAGATCTGTTGCCGTTGCTACGGATCTTGGAAAATATGATGAGTATACAGTTGAAAATCTGAAAAATCTGGATGCGGTTCTGCTGGAGGCGAATCACGACATTCACATGCTGGAAGTAGGCGGATATCCATATTATCTGAAACAGAGAATTCTGGGGGATAAAGGGCATCTTTCAAATGAATTGTCAGGGCAGCTTCTTTGTGATATACTACATGATAATCTGAAGCACATCGTCCTTGGACATCTCAGTAAAGAGAACAATTACGCGAGGCTTGCGTACGAGACGGTTAAACTGGAAGTGACGCTTGCGGATAATGATTACCGGGGTGAAGATCTGGATATGTTCGTAGCCAGCCGGGATACGGTTTCGGATATTATTACAGTCTGATACAGGAGGAGAATAAAAATGAAGAAATGCATAGTTACCGTACTGGGGAAAGATACGGTTGGAATTGTGGCCAGGGTGTGTACTTATCTTGCCGAGAACAGGATTAATATTCTGGATATTTCACAGACGATTATTCAGGGATATTTTAATATGATGGTTATCGCGGACATTTCCGGGCTTGATAAAGATTTTAAGGTTATATGTGATGAGATGGAGAAGCTCGGTGATGAGATCGGAGTAAGTATTCACTGCCAGAGAGAAGAAATATTTGAGAAAATGCACAGGCTTTGAGGCCCGGGAAAACAGATAGCGAGGACGAAGATTATGATTAACATGTACGAAGTTTCAGAGACAAATCAGATGATCGAACATGAAAATCTCGATGTGCGGACCATAACACTCGGGATCAGCCTGCTCGACTGTATTGATTCCGATCTGACAGAACTGAAACGCAAAATCTACGAGAAAATAACAAAAACAGCGGAAAACCTGGTTTCTGTGGGCCAGGATATCGAAAAAGAGTTCGGGATACCGATCGTAAATAAGCGAATCTCCGTGACGCCTGTTGCGCTTGTCGGAGGAGCGGCATGTAAAACTCCGGAAGATTATGTGGAGATTGCCAAAACACTTGATCAGGCAGCAGAGACAGTGGGCGTGAATTTTATCGGCGGTTATTCCGCGCTTGTTTCCAAGGCAATGACTCAGAGCGATGAGAATCTGATCCGTTCCATTCCCCAGGCGCTGGCGCAGACAGAAAGAATCTGCAGCTCCGTCAATGTGGGATCAACAAAGACCGGCATCAATATGGATGCGGTGCGGCTCTGCGGAGAGATTGTAAAGGCTACGGCGGAGGCGACAAAAGACAGAGATTCTCTGGGATGCGCCAAGCTCGTTGTATTCTGTAACGCTCCGGATGACAACCCGTTTATGGCAGGGGCGTTCCTGGGGGTGACGGAAGGTGACGCTGTAATCAATGTGGGTGTCAGCGGTCCGGGAGTTGTGAAAAAGGCTCTGGAAAAAGTGCGTGGAA
>CALWBC010000223.1 GCA_944375755.1 uncultured Mediterraneibacter sp.
AGCTGATCCTTGATACGGTAAACCGGGTTCAGAGAAGTCATCGGTTCCTGGAAAATCATGGATATCTCGTTTCCGCGGATCTCCTGCATCTGTTTTCTGGACTTTTTCAGCAGATCTTCCCCTTTAAAAAGAATTTCCCCGCCGGCGATTCTGCCGGGAGACTGCAGAAGTCCCATAATGGAAAGGGAGGTTACGCTTTTCCCGGATCCGGACTCACCGACAACGGCAAGGACCTCACCTGCATGAATGGAAAAACTGACATCATCGACGGCTTTCACAATGCCTTTTTTCATCTGAAACTGTGTTTTAAGATTTTTAACTTCTAATAACATAATGATCCCCCTAACGTTTTCTGGATTTGGGGTCTAATGCATCACTGAGACCGTCACCAAACAGATTGAATGCTAAGACAACGACAGTAATGGCAAGTCCCGGAAAGATCAGCGTGTAAGGAGCCGAGAAAATATAGCCCTTGGCTCTTCCAAGCATGTCTCCCCATTCCGCGATGGGCGGCTGTACGCCCAGTCCCAGAAATCCAAGCGCTGCCGTATCCAGAATCGCGCCGGATATTCCAAGAGTTGCTCTTACAATGATCGGGGAGATGATATTCGGGAGAATATGTTTAACAATGATCCTGAAATCATTATTTCCCACTACTTTTGCTGCCTGTGTATAGTCGCTTTCCTTTGCAGAGAGGATACTTCCCCTCACGATCCGGGCATATTCCGGAATGGCAACAATGCCAATGGCAATGATCGCCTTGTCAAGGCCTTTTCCAAGAGCTGCCATAAGGGTGATCGCAAAAAGGATTCCGGGGATGGAAAGCATCAGATCCATCAGCCGCATGATAACAGTATCCACAATGCCGCCCTTATACCCTGCGATTGAGCCGAGAATCAGTCCAAAGAACAGGGAGAAAATGACAACTGCAAATCCGACGAACAGTGAGATTTTCGTGCCGTCAATAATACGGCTGAAAATGTCTCTGCCGAGTTCATCTGTGCCAAACCAGTGCTCCGCGCACGGAGCCATAAAACTTGCTCCCATATCCGTCTGATTCGGATCATAGGGAAGAATCTGAATTCCTGCCAGGTCCGCAATAAACGTGACCAGCGAGATCAGGATCAGGAGAATGATAATTATCATACCTGCGACCGCGATCTTGTTGATCTTTAAAGATTCCCATATTGCCCGTAATTCAGATTCCGGTTTTTCCTGCATTTCTGAAATGTCTGCTGTTTTTGTTTTCTGCCGCATATGGTCACCCCTCTCTCTTTCCAAGTTTGATTCGCGGATCCAGGAATGTATAGATGATATCCACAACCAGATTTACAATTACAAAGATAGTGGCCGTCAGAAGCACCGCGCCCTGAATGACAGGGAAATCTGATTTCTGGACACATTCCACGATATAAGATCCGATTCCCGGCCAGGAGAAAACATTTTCCGTAAGCACTGCGCCGCCGAGCATGGAGCCGAACTGGAGTCCGATAACCGTGATGACCGGGTTCATGGAATTGCGCAGCACATGTTTCCTTAAAACAGTACCGTTTGAAAGTCCCTTTGCCCTGGCGGTACGCACATAGTCCTGGTTCATGCTGTCCAGCATGCTGGTACGGGTGATCCTCGTGATAATCGCAAGAGAATACATGCTCAGTGCCAGAGCGGGCATGATAATATGCTGAAGGGAATTGACAAGTGCCGGACCGTTTCCGGTAATGATGCAGTCCAGTATGTTAAAACCGGTAACCGGCTGGGGGCGAAGAAGAGGATCGATCTGCCCGCCGGACGGAAGCCAGTGGAGTGTTCCTGAGAAGAGAATAATCATCATGACGCCCAGCCAGAAGATTGGAACAGACACTCCTGCAAGGGAGATGATCCTTCCGATGGTGTCCCAGACAGAGTTCTTTTTCACTGCGGAGACAACGCCGAGGAGAATACCGATAATGGATGCGAGAATAATGGAAACAACCGCCAGCTCAATAGTTGCCGGGAAGCGGCTTCCAAGTTCTTCCGTGACAGGCATGCTCGTATAATAGGAAGTGCCCAGATCACCGTGCAGTACGCCTGCCATATAATTAATATACTGGCTGACAACGGAACCTGTCAGACCGTGTGCCTCTCTCCACTCCTGCATGGATTCCACCGTTGCGTGCTGTCCAAGGACAACAGGTGCAGGGTCGGATGAGAATACATGAGTGATCACAAATACAATGATGGAGACCCCAATCAGGACCGGTATCAGCATAAGAAGTCGTTTAATAATATATTTGCCCATATTTCAAAGTCCTCTGAATAATAAAATATCTTCCGGGGAAAGAAACGGATGAACCTTCCCCCGGAAGAACTCTCCTTGCCTGTATAATTACTCTTTTGTAACTCCTGCAAGTTTTGTTGCGCATGCTACATGATAGAAGAAACCGTCAACTTTCGAGCTCACACCGCACATAAAGTTCGCGTGGGAGATCGGAAGGATCGGAACCTGATCTGCAAGAATCTGCTCACACTGTGTATAGATGGAAGATCTCTCGTCGCCGTTTGGCGTTACAAGCCCCTGTGCGATCAGGCTGTTGTATTCCTCATTTGAGAAATGAGAATAATTCATGGACGGATCATCTGTTGCGAGCAGGTTCAGGAAATTGTCCGGATCGCCATTGTCACCGCCCCATCCTGCGAAGATGATATCATAATCACCGGTCTGCGCTCTGGAGGCAAACGTTGTCCAGTCGTATGCGTCAATGGTACATTCAACCCCTACGTTTGCAAGATAGCCCTGAACAGCTTCGGCCAGTTTCTGTCCGCCGGCGGTGTTGTATGGTCTTGCAACGGAATAGGTCATCATATGAACGGAAGTGATGCCGAGGCTGCTGAGTGTTTCTTTTGCAGCGTCAGGATCATAGGCCGGATAGGAGATACTGTCATCATATCCAGGAAGAGACTCCGGAAGGAATGAGGTCGCAGGAGTGTCATATCCCTGATACAGTGTCTGAACCAGTTCCGGCACGTTGATTGCCTGGCAGATGGCTCTTCTGGCTTCCACATCGGTGAATACGCCGTCTGTTGTGTTGAATCCCATATAGTTGGTCATCATTGCCTCGTCTGTCTGAACTTTATTGCCGGCTTCCTCGATCTGGTCAACAACAGTCGCGTCAATGCCGTCAATGATATCAGCCTCTCCGTTGTTCAGAGCGATGACACGCGCGGAATTATCCGGGATAATGCGGAAAACCACATTTTTGATTTTGGCCGGTTCGCCCCAGTAGTCATCGTTTCTTACCAGTACGACAGACTGATCTGTGTCCCAGCTGACGAACTTATAAGGACCTGTGCCGCAGGGAGCGTTCGTTACATTGTTATTGTTCTCTTCAAGAGCTTTCGGGCTGACGAT
>CALWBC010000224.1 GCA_944375755.1 uncultured Mediterraneibacter sp.
AGTCCGCCGATAAAATAGTATCCTTCCCGGCTCAGCCCGTTCACATCATCCTCACTCTGGAACGCGTTTACGCCGTCCCTGCTCAGAGACAGATTGATATGCATTCCGGAACCATAAGTTTCAATCCGCGGTTTCGGCATAAATGTAGCGTGAAGACCATGGCGTTTCGCGATGGTCTTTACCACCATTTTAAACGTCATGAGATTATCAGCCGTGACAAGCGCCTCATCATAACGGAAATCAATCTCATGCTGAGCGGGAGCAATCTCATGATGGGATGAAAGAATCTCAAACCCCATTTCCTCCAGCGTCAGAACCATATCACGCCGCGCATTCTCGCCGAAATCCACCGGCCCCACATCAAAATAACTTCCCTTCTCATGTGTCAGCGTGGTCGGGAGACCATCGTCATCCGTGTGGAACAGGAAGAACTCACACTCCGGTCCCGCATTCAGCGTATAGCCCATCTCCGCCGCCTCGGCAATCGTCTTTTTCAGCACATATCTGGGATCCACCTCGTACGGCGTCCCGTCCGTACGGTACACATCACAGATCAGACGAGCTACCTTTCCCTGCTGCGGTCTCCATGGAAAGATCTCAAAAGTACTCAGATCCGGATACAGATACATATCTGAATCTTCCTCGCCGGAAAGTCCGTCCAGAGAAGAGACGTCAAACATGCAGCGGTTATCCAGCGCTTTCTCCAGCTGGCTTACCGTCACAGCCATATTTTTCATGGTCCCGAAGATATCCGTAAACTGCAGGCGGATAAAGGCCACATCTTCCTCCTCTACGAGACGCAGAATATCGTCTCTGGTATAATTATGCATAAAATGAAACCTCCTTTTCATTCTGTTTCTATAAAAAGATTTCTTTCCGGAAGGACTCCGGAGCACCGGGAACCCCCACTGATTTTCCCTGTAAAATAAATGAGGGCGTTCTCCTGCCATAGAAAAACGCCCTTGTTTTGTCCTTAATTATATCTTCTGACTTCTGAAATGTCAATTTCCAATTCTGCTGTTTCTTTTTTCCGGATCAGCTGTCCGTTCCGCCATGACACGCAGACAGTCTTACGACTGCGCTTTCATCCACATGAATCCCCAGCCCGGAAGATCTTTTGTCAGTACCTCTTCCGTCTTTCCGGTCAGCAGATCCGTATACTGTCCTTTCTCCGGCATCCAGATCGTCTTCGGATAATCGCTGAAGTTAAATACCGCATGCAGCGTCTCGCCGCCGGCTTTTCTCACGATCCAGAGGACAGACTGGTCATTATAGTCCTTGGTATATACCTCCGCATCCGTGTTGAACACAGGTTCATTTCTGCGGATTGTCTCAAGCTGATCCAGCGCGTTGAAGATTCTTGCCTGAACACTTGTCTTATCCTTGATATTCTCAACCAGATCCCAGTTGAATTTACCTCTGTGGATGTAACGGGAATCCGGTGCTTTTTCCGGATCATCCTTGTAAGTGTAGTCGTTCACCTGGCCGATCTCATCTCCGCTGTAGAGCACCGGAAGTCCGGACTGCGTAAACATGTAAGCATGAAGCATCACGTCTTTCGTGATCGCCCAGTCCATCTTTTCCTCATTCTGCTCGAATCCCGCGCTTTCGATTCCGCACATGGATGCGGTAGTCGCGCAGAAACGCGCATCTCCCGTCACCGGATCCTCGTTGTAAAGCTCGCCGCGGCTGACACTTCCCTCTGTTTTTCCCTGGAAATAATCATTCAGGTATTTCTTATGCGGCACTTCCTTCATGCCCCATTTCTCCAGAGTATCATAGTCAAGTCCCCAGCCGATATCATCATGGCAGCGCAGATAGTTCAGGAATGTATACTCTTTCGGAAGCGCGCACACGATATCCATCTGTTTTCTCAGAAGCCGGATATCTCTTGTCGCGACAGTGTGCCATGTGGTAGCCATAGTCGTTACATTGTAAAGCATGTGACATTCCGGTTTTTCCACCGTTCCGAAATACGGAGCCACCTTGTCCGGTTCCATAACCACCTCGCCGAGAAGCACGATTCCCGGGCATACGATCTCACCGATCATACGCATCATACGCACAATCGTATGTACCTGCGGCAGGTTCCGGCAGTTGGTTCCCAGCTCTTTCCAGATATACGGCACCGCGTCAATCCGGATGATATCCATTCCCTGGTTGGCAAGATACAGGAAGTTGTACATCATCTCATTGAAGACACGCGGGTTTCTGTAGTTCAGATCCCACTGATAAGGATAGAACGTTGTCATCACATAATGTCCCATCTCCGGCAGGTAGGTAAAGTTGCCCGGCGCCGTTGTCGGGAATACCTGTGGAACAGTCTTTTCATATTCCTGCGGGATAGAAGGATCCGCATAAAAGAAATATCTGCTCATATATTCGCCGTCGCCCTGACGCGCCTTTTTCGCCCACTCATGATCTTCTGAGGTATGATTCATGACAAAATCCATGCACAGGCTGATCCCTTTCTCATGGCACTTTTCCGCCAGCTCCGACAGATCTTCCATTGTTCCCAGCTCCGGCTTCACCTTCCGGAAATCAGCTACTGCATATCCGCCGTCAGAGCGTCCCTTCGGAGAATCAAGGAACGGCATCAGATGAATGTAATTTACATTGCATTTCTCAATGTAAGGAAGCTTCTCCTGTACACCTTTGATATTTCCTGCGAAATTATCAATATACATCATCATGCCGAGCATGTCTCTCTTACGGTACCACTCACCCTCAGCCTCGCGTTCTGCGTCCAGAGCCTTGAGCTTGTCGTTTCTTTCATCATAGTATCTCTTCATCTGATCACAGAGCTCTGCAAACATATCATCGTTTCCGTACAGTTCCATATACAGCCATCTGAGCTCATCATGATGACGTTTCAGGCGTTCCGTGAAAATCCGGTCAGACTCCGCCTTTGCTCTGGCTTTTGCCTCCGCTTCTGCTTTGGCTTTCGCTTTTGCTTCTGCTTTCGCTTTCGCCTCTGCCTTCGCTTTTGCCTCTGCCTTCGCTTTTGCCTCTGCTTTCGCTTTTGCCTCTGCTTCGGCTTTCGCTTTCGCCTCTGCTTCTGCTTTCGCTTTCGCCTCTGCTTCTGCCTTCGCTTTTGCCTCTGCTTCCGCCTTCGCTTTTGCCTCTGCTTCGGCTTTCGCTTTTGCCTCCGCTTCTGCTTTGGCCTTCGCCTCTGCCTCTGCTTTCGCTTTCGCCTCTGCTTCGGCTTTCGCTTTTGCCTCTGCCTCTGCTTTCGCTTTCGCTTCTGCCTCCGCTTCCGCTTCCGCCTCCTGCGCTGCCTGCGCGGATGCAGCAGCGGCCGTTGTCTTCTTCACCGTATTCTGTTTTGCCGCCTCTTTCTTTCTTGCAGCTCGTGATTTCTTAGCCATGTGTATCATCCCTCACTTTATATTTATTCAGCTTCTACAAAATGCCACTGATACCCCCGGTACTCACCCATTGATATGGGGAGCGGGAATCCAGCTTCGCTCAGAGCGTTGCTGTTATACAGTCTTCCGCTCTCTGTTTCACGGTACATTGTATTTTCTTTCAGTCCCTTGACTTTTATATAATCCACCGTCATATTGGCATGCTGTTTGATGCTGACCGCCTGTACAAGAGCTTCTCTTCTGTCTTCTGACACGAACTCCCATGCACCCTCATTGGCTGTCTGAGGATTGGTCAGACGGTAATACAGACCTCTCTGGATCAGTGCCGCATACTTTTTATACTCACCGATCTGCCTGCGGATCTCTTCTTTATCCTCCTCGCTGATCTCATTTAAGTTCAGCTCATATCCGAATGTGCCGGCAAGCGCGACAATTCCTCTTGTCTTCATGGATGTGCACCGTCCGGTCTGATGATTCGGAGACGCGGAAACATGAGATCCCATTGTGGAAACCGGATACATGAATGAAGTTCCGTACTGAATCTCCATCCGGTCGATCGGGTCCGTATTATCACTGCACCAGATCTGCGGCGTATAATAGAGCATACCCGCGTCAAAACGTCCGCCGCCGCCGCTGCACCCTTCAATCAGGATGTCCGGATAACGCTGTACCAGCCGCTCCAGGAAATCGTAAAGGCCGAGCACATAGTCATGGAGCACGCGTCCCTGACTGTCCGCTCTTGCCGAATAAATATCCGCAAGGCTCCGGTTCATGTCCCATTTGATATATTCCACATTTCCCTGATCCAGCACACTGCAGATCTGGTCATAAATATAATCTACTACTTCCTTTCTCGAGAAGTCAAGCACAAGCTGATGTCTGGACCGGTTCGGGCGGCGTCCCGGGATCACGAATGCCCAGTCCGGATGCTCACGGTAGAGATCACTGTCCTCATTGACCATCTCCGGCTCAATCCAGATACCGAATTTCAATCCCATTCCGTTTATTTTCTCAATCAGTTCTCCCAGCGTGCAGCCGAGTTTTTCCTCGTTGACCTTCCAGTCGCCAAGACCACGCAGCTCGCTGTCACGCTTTCCAAACCATCCGTCATCCATGACGAACATCTCAATTCCCAGTTCCGCGGCCTGTTTCGCCAGCTTCAGAAGGGACTCTCCCGTAAAATCAAAGTAAGATGCCTCCCAGCTGTTGAGAAGAATCGGGCGGACAACCTCTTTATATTTTCCTCTGCACAGATGCGTCCGGATGCACCGGTGAAGATTCTGGGATAATTTCGCAAGTCCCTCGGAAGAATAACTCATAATCACTTCCGGTGACTGGAACTCTTCTCCCGCCTTCAGCGGATAGGCGAACTGTTCCTCACAGAGCCCCATCAGAACTCTGGTCTGATAATACTGATCTTTTCCCGCTTCGCTCTGGAAGCTTCCGCTGTATACAAAACTCATGGAATAGCATTCGCCCGCATCCTCTGTTGTATCGTGTCCGGCCACAATAACCGCCGGATTATACTGATGGCTGGATGAGCCTCGCAGGCTGCCGATTTTTGTTGTGCCGTGTCCGATCGGAAGTCTCTGGAAATTTCTCTCCATGGCGTGGCGGCCGTAAAACGTGATAAAATCGTAATCTCCTCCAACCATATCCAGGCATGCCGGAGCCAGTTTCTTCACTGAGATACGTCCATTACTTGCGTTTACGATCTTTACGCTTCTCGTAATCACATCAAATTCCGGCAGCACACCGTAAAGCAGTACTGCCTTCACACCCGTCACACGGTCTTCGAGCACTACCTCCAGCGTCTGTGCCTCATCAGCCCCGGCATAGACAGCCGGCAGTCCTTTCAGAGAATATTTTCCCTCCATGATGCGATGGCTTTCATAACGGAAATCACTGCAGTAAGTACGGTCGGTATTCTTTATGATACATGCCGGCGTACGGTAGTCTCCGGTCCCGAGAGACGGGAATTCCTGCGGCAGCGCATCCATGGAATAGGTCTTGTCATTTCCCGCGTCATATGGATTGCCCGAAAATCCGCGGTCATAAAATGTCAGCAGATAATCCATGCAGCCTTCCGCGCGCTTGCCGTAATACAGATGCAGCAGGAAACCAAACCGGTCAATCTGCATCTGATAAGTCGTATTCTTCGTGTGGAGTGTGATTGTCCTATGGTTTTCGGCATACAC
>CALWBC010000225.1 GCA_944375755.1 uncultured Mediterraneibacter sp.
AACCAGAACCATTTTCTGGACTGCATCTGCTGTGCCATCGTCGCAATCGCGGCAAGGCATGGAGAGTCAAGCAGATTGAACATCAGGAATGAGAAAGCAGCCATCGTACTCGGGAACCATGCCACTACGCCGCCCGCTACATTTACCGCATCCTCCGTATCTCCGGAAACATTCGCAAGAACACCCATGGTAGATACGATGGCTTCTTTCGCGGTAAATCCGGAAAGCGCCGCCGCGACCGGCTGCCACTCGCCGAAACCAAGCGGTCTGAAAATCACTGCAATGGCACCGCCGATTGCCGCAAGAAGACTGTCCGCGCTGTCTTCCACCATGCCGAATCCGCCGTCGGCGAATCCGAAGCCGCCCAGGAACCACATGACAACACACGCCAGGAACAGGATGGTTCCTGCCTTGATAATGAAACCTTTCAGTCTCTCCCACACATGAAGCAGAACCGTTTTCACCTGAGGAATATGATACTGCGGAAGCTCCATAACAAACGGAGCCGGTTTTCCGGAGAACGGTTTCGTCTTCTTCAGGATAATCGCCGCCACAAGCACTGCAACAATACCGATAAAATACATCAGCGGAGCAATAAATGAGCTCTCCGTATACCCTGCCGCTTCACCGGCGATAACGCCTCCCATAAGGGCGATAACCGGAAGTTTGGCTCCGCAGGGGATAAATGTTGCAGTCATAATCGTCAGACGTCTGTCATTGTCCTGCTCTATGGTTCTGGACGCCATGATTCCCGGAATTCCGCATCCCGAGGAAATCAGAAGCGGGATAAAGCTCTTTCCTGAAAGTCCGAAGTGACGGAACACCCTGTCCATTACAAACGCGATACGAACCATATATCCACAATCCTCAAGAATTGACAGGAAGAGGAACAGAACCGCCATCTGCGGAACGAACCCGAGCACGGCTCCGAGTCCGCCGATAATACCATCCACAACCAGCCCGGTCACAAGAGCGCCGGCCCCGATCGTGCCTAAGAATCCGCTTACCACATCCTGAATCGCAACTACAAACACATCGTTCGTCCAGTCCGTTACCCATGTACCCACTGTTGTGACAGATACATAGTATACCGCCCACATAATAAGGATAAAAATCGGAATACCGAGAATACGGTTTGTAACGATCCGGTCGATTTTATCCGATGCCGTCAGTCTTTCTTTTCCTTTCTGAACCGTTGTTTTAACGATCTTCTGTATGTATTTGTAACGCTCATCCGTCACAATACTTTCCATGTCATCGTCATGTTTCTTTTCAATGGTTTTTCTCAGTTCCGAAACCGCCGATGCCGCTGAAGCGGAAATCTTCACACTCTCAGCCACCTTGCTGTCATTCTCAAGGAATTTCACCGCATACCATCTCTTCTTATCATCCGTGATGGACTCCGGAAGAAGATTTTTCACTTCATTGACCGCATTCTCCATTTCCTTTGAAAAGATCTCTCCCGGAAGGCTGATCTCCTTTTGCTTTGCCACTTTCACCGCCTCATCAATCAGCTCATGAAGCCCGCTCTGTTTCAGAGCGGATGTCTCGATAATCGGGCACCCGAGCAGCATGGAGAGCCGCTTCGTGTCGATTTTAATTCCCCGTTTGGAGAGCAGGTCTGACATGTTAAGCGCAATCACCACAGGGACTCCTGTTTCAACAAGCTGGGTTGTAAGATACAGGTTACGCTCAATATTCGTCGCGTCAACAAGATCAATTATCACATCCGGATGCTCATTTAATATATAATCACGGCTGACAACTTCCTCCAGTGTGTATGGAGAAAGCGAATAAATTCCCGGAAGATCCGTGACAATGACCTCTTCCCCTTTCGCTTTTTTGCTCTTTACTTTACCTTCTTTTTTCTCCACCGTAACTCCAGGCCAGTTTCCCACATACTGGTTTGCTCCGGTAAGCGCGTTAAACATGGTGGTCTTACCGCAGTTCGGATTTCCGGCAAGCGCAATTCTGATTGCCATTCCTTTATACCTCCTTTAAGTCTGCCTCTTTCCCGGCTGCTGTTTTTATTCCAGAGCGCCGGCTATTTCACCTGTACGCACCGGGCGTCATTTTTCCTGACGGACAGCTCATATCCGCGGACTGTGATTTCCACCGGGTCGCCAAGCGGTGCAACCTTTCTGATATAGAGTTCACTGCCTTTTGTGATTCCCATATCCATGATACGGCGTTTGTAAGCACTGTCCCCTTCTATCTTTGTTACAACAACAGTACTTCCTACTTTCGCATCGCCTAATGTCATAACTGTTATCTCCTTTCCTCAAACTATGTATAACATACAGCGTACATCAAGTCATGATGTCCGGATCTTCCGCGGGCAATGCCGCAAAAGATTCACCGGTTTCTGATTTGTTTTCCCGGTGAATCCGAACTGCTATATCATGATGTGCCGCGCCATATCAGCATTGACAGCGACTCTGGAATCTTTAATGTTTACGATTACATTGCCGCCAATCGCAGACAGTACGATAACCTCCGTACCTGCGACAAACCCGAGGTTCTCAAGGAATCTTCTGGTCTCTTCATTTCCTCCGACTCTGCGGATAATATTTATTTCTCCTACGGAAGCCATAGTCAGTGGCATAAACAAAACCTTCTTTCATATAAAACCATAAAACATGTGGAATAACATGCATTATTTTGAGATTGATAATTTTTTTCAATTATCTCTCCTGCATTAGTTAGTATATTCTAACTTTGATTAGTTGTCAAGGACTTGTTGGGAAATTTTTCATATTTCCGGACACAGTCCGCCTCTTCGGGCGGCAGCGTTCACAATTCCTGTTTGATGTTGCGAATTCTCTATGATATACTGGACATAAGGCATTTGAATCAGAACGAGGTGAACACAGAATATGTATGGAAATGAATCAGCTGAAAATTATCTTGAAACTATATTAATCCTGAGTCAGCGGCTTCCTGTAGTCCGCTCTGTCGATGTGGCTACCGAACTCGATTTTAAAAAATCCAGTGTCAGCGTTGCCATGAAAAAGCTCCGTGAAGGCGGACTTATCACTGTATCGCCGGAAGGATATATCACCCTGACAGATGAGGGAAAAAAGATCGCCGACTGTATCTACGAACGTCACACACTCCTGTCCTGCTGGTTGGAACGCCTCGGTGTGGATCCGAAAATCGCCGCCGAAGACGCCTGCCGCATTGAGCACGTCATCAGTGCCGAGAGCTTTGACGCGATCAAGCAGCATATCAGAAAAGCTTCTGAAACCTGAATTTTCACAGTAATGTAAAATTATAAGCAGTTAAAAACGGACCGCTGACAGCCGGTTTTTCCGGTCATCAGGGGTCCGTTTTCTTACGATTATGCAGATGCTCAGATCTGTCCGATCACATGTTTCAGCTCGTCTGCAGATTCATGAAGCTTTTTCATTTCTTCACTATTGAGATTAATCTCCAGTACCTGCTCCGCACCTCTGCTTCCGACTATGGTTGGAATACTCAGGCACAGACCGCTCAGACCATACTCGCCGTTCAAAGATACGGACACCGGAGTCACTGTATGGCTGTCCCGCACGATTGCCTCGGCAATCTTTGCCGCTGCCATTCCGATCCCGTAATATGTTGCGCCCTTTCTCTCTATAATCTCGTACGCGCTGTCCCGGACCGCATGGTAAATCTCATCCATATCTTCCGAAAAATCTCTGAATCCGCGCATTTTCGCAAATTCTTCAATCCCGATTCCATAGATATTGGCACAGCTCCACACTGCCAGTTCACTGTCCCCATGCTCCCCGGCTATGAAAGCATGGACATTTCTGCTGTCCACATTCAGTTTCTCGCTGATCAGATACTTCAGGCGCGCCGTGTCAAGCACCGTTCCCGATCCGATCACCCGTTCCTTCGGAAATCCGGACTCCTGAAGAGCCACCTGAGTCAGGATGTCCACCGGATTGGACACGATCAGCAGAATTCCTTCACAGTTCACCCTTCTGATTTCACCGATAATAGACCGCATGATCCTGGAATTCTTCTGAACCAGATCCAGCCTGGTCTCCCCCGGTTTCTGGTTCGCGCCTGCCGTGATAATCACCACCGCGGCATTCGCAATATCCTCATAGCTTCCCGCATAAATATCCATGGAATGGGCAAACGGCAGTCCGTGACTGATATCCATTGCCTCCCCTTCCGCCTTGCCCGGAACCGCGTCAAGAAGCACCATCTCCGAAAAAGTTCCTTTCTGCATTAATGTATAGGCAATCGTAGACCCGACAAAACCACAGCCAATGACCGCCGCCTTCTGTATATTTATCATCTTTCATCTCTCCTTTCCAAAACTTCCGAATTACCGAACAGCCAGAAGCCGCTCCGGATCCGCAGAAATAATTCCTAGTATTTTACTGCGATTTATTTCCGCCCTTATTATATTATAATTCCCGTAAAAATCAAGAGGCTGCATGGTATTTTTTCCCATACAGCCTCCTGTATAAATGCAGATATTTTATTTTCCGCCTTCTCTGTCCGGTTGTCAGAATCTCTTTCTATTAGATTCTCTTTACATTAGATTCTCTTTTCATACAGAAATCTTTCCGGAAGAGAAATGTTAAATCCTTTCTCAAGTTTTCTGAAATTATCCGGTGTAATCGTCTGTGTCTTCTGCGGAACCATGGAGAGCACTTTAATCAGAATCTCCGCTGATTTCTCGATCGTATGCATCAGACCAAATGTCAGGTCAAATGTCTCTCCCGAGCAGAACATACCATGATGCGCCCAGATAACGGCATTATATTTTTCCATCAGTTTACTTGTCTCAACAGCAATCTCACGTCCGCCCGGAACCATCCAGCCGATTACGCCCACACCTTCCGGGAATACAACCGGACATTCCGTAGCCATCTCCCAGAGCTCTCTTGTGAACACTTCATCATTCAGCGGAAGTACAAATGTAAGCGCGATTGTGTTCGTTGTATGCGCATGGTAGATCACTCTGTGTTTCCCGTCTGTCAGTTTCTTCTTCACCTCATGGTTCATCAGATGAGTCGGAAGCTCACTCGTCGGGCCGCCGCCCTCAACAAGTCCCCAGCGGATTCTGTAGTTGTGTCCCTGGTCGTCCACCTCGATAATCGCAAGACATGCCTCCGGGTCAACCGCGATATTTCTGAAATATTTTCCAGTTCCAGTTACAAGGAAGTACTCTCCCGCAAGGCCAGGCACATCCGTTCCAATCGGCTGCCACGGAGTGTCCGTATAAAGACGTCCGCGAATGGCGTCCACCTCTCCTTTTCTCAATCTGTATGAAAGATTTCCGCCGTTTCTCTCGTGCCATCCCAGTTTATATCCATCATCTGCCATCTTAATAAAATCCTGCATGAATTTTGACTCTAATACTTTCATTTCTTCTCCTCCAATCAAAACAGAACAAAATACATCTTTTCATTTTTAATGTTGTTTTTTGTTGTTTTAAACAGATTTTAGTGTTGTTTTCTGTTGTTTTTATTCTATCACACTTTCCCGTAAATGCAATATGTTTTTTCCCATTTTGTGAATATTTTATAGATTCCACCTCATTTCAATACAAATTCCATAAATAATTGCATCCTCAGCCACAGATTTTCCTCGTAATTCCACATTTTTAAGGTTGCTTTTCCGCATCAGGCAAACTATATTAATAAGTGGAAATCCGTGTTGCATCTGTGCCACCCTATACAGGTCATAAACACCTGTACGGCACGGACAGCCGGACAGCACATAATGAAAGGAGATTTTATTTATGTTAAATGAAAAAGTAGCTGAACTTCTTAACACTCAGATCAATAAAGAATTCTATTCCGCATACCTGTATCTGTCATTCTCAAACTATTTTTCTGATGCAGGACTGGACGGGTTCGCAAACTGGTATCAGATCCAGGCACAGGAAGAGCGCGATCACGCAATGCTTTTCATCCAGTACATGCAGAATAATGATGCCAAAATCACCTTTGAAGCCATCAACAAACCGGAGAATACCTTTGAAAACCACATGGACGTTCTCGAGGCAGGACTCAAACATGAACGTTACGTAACAGGTCTGATTAACAACATCTACGCATCCGCTTATGAACTGAAAGATTTCCGCACCATGCAGTTCCTCGACTGGTTCGTCAAAGAGCAGGGCGAAGAAGAGACAAACGCAACAGATCTCATCAAGAAGATGGAACTGTTCGGATCAGATCCGAAGAGCCTGTATCTGCTGGATCAGGAGATGGCAGCACGTACATACGCGGCGCCGTCTCTCGTATTATAAATCTTGATTTTTCTGACAGAAACAAAATCAGAGAGTGAATCGTTTTCGACAGGCTGACGTTCAAAAACAGGAGACTGCATCACCATGCTTCGCCCACTTACTTCAAAGCTTTGAATGGATGTAACGACGGAACCAGATGTTCGTG
>CALWBC010000226.1 GCA_944375755.1 uncultured Mediterraneibacter sp.
GGGGCAGACGGTGAGATTGTCTGAGCGAATGCGAGTTGCTCACCGTCTGTCCCTGTTTTTAGTCCGTCCCCGGAACTCCTTAGTTTCCCTTAGCTCCTGGAGCGGAAGCCGAACACATCCCCCATTCTCGCAGAATACGTTTTAGAAATACCTCCTGTTTTCGAAAATATCGTCTCTAAAAGTCAGCGAACCTAATCAACTAAATAGCTATTCCGTAATGTCCGCAAGCTGAAAACGGATCACTTTCCCGAGATCTTCCAGGCTTACCTCCACCTGATATCCGATCTTCCCTGCGCTGAATATAATGCTTTCAAACTGTTCTGCGCTCTGGTCAATGGTGGTCACAAACTGTTTCTTCATCCCGATAGGCGAACATCCGCCGTGAACGTATCCCGTAAGCGGGAGAAGTTCCTTCTGCTTAATCATCTCAATGCTCTTCTCCCTTACGCTGTGGGCAGCTTTCTTTAAATTCAGTTCTTTGTCCACCGGAACAACGAACACATAATTCGTCTTTGATTTTCCGACCGTCACGAGAGTCTTAAACACCATATCCGGATTCTCGCCCAGAGCCTGCGCCACTTCCAGACCGCTGACCGCCCCGGTATTCAGATAATTGTAACTTTTATACTCGATCTTCTTCTGATCAAGGACGCGCATCACATTCGTCTTGTCATTGTTTTTTCCCATTTCTGTCATCCCCTTTTTATCCGCATGCGACTATCGTATCATAAGTGGCTGTAAACTGCAAACAGTCCGGCATTCGGCTGCCCTGCCAGGCAAAAAACATTTTCCATGATTCTAAAAGAAGCCGAAGTATCGAAATCAACTTTTTACCGCTACTTCTATGACAAAAATGATGTCCTGGATCAGCATTTTCAAGCCATCTACAACAACGCACTAAAATCAGTAAAAGTTCGTTCCGTGGCAGACCTGCTGCTGGCGATTATGCGGATCTCAAAAGAGAAGCCTGAGATGACCCGGCTCTTTGATATGTTCGGCACGAATCCCTACCGAGAATTCGTCTATCGCTATATGCGCGACATAGGAAAACAGCTGATTGAAGCCGCCTGGGGCCGCAGTCTTACCGTGGAAGAAGAATTCCATGTTGATTTTTTCTGCGGCGGCGGAGCCAAGATCATAGAAGAATGGACGCTTGGAAAACGTTTTGCAAATATGACCGAAGAACAGGCAGCGGAAGAGATTCACAAAATGACAAATCCGCTGTACCTGTTCACCTTGAAAAAGACCGAATGAGACTGATTCCAGTTTTCGTCCCACTTTGGCACTAAACGGGACTTCTGTTCCTTTTCTTCCTCCTGTCTTATGCTATACTCCATCTCAGGAGGTGTGATATATGAACACAAGGAAAAACGACTACAAAGTAATTATCTGGGGGCTTGGAAGCGTGGGAAGAAGTGCTCTTGAGATGATCAATGCAAGGAAATCACTGAATCTCGTAGCTGCCTACGATGTAGATCCCCAAAAGATCGGGAAAGACGCCGGCGAAATCTGCGGCTTTGAGCATGCAGGAGTCACAGTAACCAATGACCGCGTAGCTGTTCTGAACACGGAAGCGGACATCGCGCTTTACTATGCTTCCTCAATCTGGGATGAGGGAAAACTGCCAGATCTGGAAACCTGCCAGGCGAATGTAGATGACATCGTCGATCTGCTCAATCACGGAAAAAATATATCGACAACTGTAGATATCTATTACTCCGAAAAGAATCAGCCCAATTATTTTAAACAGATCGATGAAGCGGCGCGCGCAAACGGCGTTACATACACACAGTTCGGAATCTTCCCCGGACTTTTCACCCCGTATATCCCAACTGTGCTTGCTCATCTTTCACGGAAAATCAACAAATTGATTGTATACGGCGGTCAGGATGACTCAGCGAATACTGCTCCCTGGGTCAATTATCTCTGTTATGGGAAAACGGTGGAGGAGATCCCTGCTGCGCAGTTCGCATTCCTGAAGAGCCTGTTCTATACCTATTACGGACCGACAGTTATTGAGATCACTGAGCGTCTCGGTCTTGAGTATGATGAGTACAGATGTGAGGTTGAACAGATTCCGGCTGACAGTGAAGTGACTACACCGAATGCACATATCACTCCCGGCTCAATCGGAACTCATCACTTTGTGATGGCTACATATAACAAGGGAGAAGAAGTCGTTGGATTTCATTTCAACCACAAAGGTTCCAACGAAATTCTGAAAGATTACTCTGTGGATAAGAGCGTAGAAATCTTTGGGGAACCATATGTCAAAGCTGAAATCACCGGTATTATCGATCATTATGATCCATTCCTTACAAGTGCTTCACCAAGCTGTAACCTGATCCCTGCAATCGTTGCAGCAGAGCCCGGATATAAGAATGCTCTTGATATTCCGCTTGGCTATATGCCGCAATAATCGGAAATAAGCCTGACTAAATTTATCACTTCATATAAAAGACAAATACATTCAAAGACCACCTTTTCCGTGACTTACTCGGGAAAGGTGGTTTCTCCCAATCACAAAATCGTCATTTTTATATGCTCATTTTCCTGCAAAATCGTTATTTTTATTTACCTGTTTTACCACGAAATCGTTATTTTTAGTAACAGTTCAGCCATGGAGCCGTCTGGAAGAAAAAATCATGCTCGCATGATTTTTCGAGCGGGCGGCTTCATGGCTGAACTATTACTATTTTTATCCTCTAATTTGACAACATCCCCGCCCCACCGTTAAAATAGTTAAGAATGAGTTTTAAAAAAGGCAGGGAAACAAAATGAAAAAACCAATTTTTTACCGTGTCCTCTTCTATGCCATCGGTCTTCTGGTGCTTGCACTGGGTCTGACCCTGAATACGAAGACAGGGCTCGGCGTCTCACCGATCATCTCGGTTGCATACAGCGTTGCGACAATATTTGACCACAATTTCGGCAACATGACACTGGCACTATACAGTCTCTTTGTGGTTATTGAACTGATCCTTCACATAATCCGTGACCGGAGATATACAAAAAAATCCGGCGGGGCACTCGCCCACGCCGGGAAGAAAGATCTGAAGCTGATCCTCCTTATGGATATCCTTCAGCTCCCGCTCACTCTTGTATTTACACGCTTCCTCAATGTATTCTCGGATCTGATCCCGAATCTGTATTCAGACGGTGCTGCTTCTGCCGGTGAACTGACTGTCAGAATCATCGTCCTGATTATTGCCATCATCCTGACAGGCATCGGCGCTGCCATGTCGCTGAACATGCGCATTGTCCCGAATCCCGGAGACGGAATCGTACAGGCGATCGCGGATACCATCCACAAAAGCGTGGGCTTTACGAAGAACTGTTTTGACCTTACGAATATCACGATCACCATTATTCTCAGTTTTGTCTTCGCCGGGCATCTGGTCGGCGTAGGAATCGGTACAGTTCTCGCCATGATCGGGGTCGGCAGAACCATCGCTGTATTCAACCACTTTACATACCGGAAAACAAAGGTTCTTGCAGGACTCGAAGACTGATCGGGATTCCTATACCGTAGTCTTCCTCTGAATCAGAATCAGAAGGATTATTTTGTTTTCCGGCTATCTCGCCATATTCCACGGCTTTATGCCGATAAAAATTCCCGGAATAAGAAACGCCATCGGATTCGATGACAGCCATGCCAGAATCTGATGTGTACGGGTAGTCGATATCCCTGAATACAGAAGAATCACCATTACCCAGAACACAATCAGCAGCAGCACTCCGATCACCGTCACTACGGTATCCCACTTCTGCCCCGGCACGCCTCTCCCGTCCCGGAAAATCAGAGCTGCCAGAATCATCCCGATGAATATCCAGGACAGCGGACTCGTCACAAACCTGCAGAATATACTAAGCGGATGAATCTCGAACGTCACCATGGTGCGCGGCACAAGCACAAACCGGTTGTACAGATTCAGCGCCAGACAGATCAGCAGCCCGGCTGCAATGATAATGGAATAGTTTCTTCTCGTCATAGTATCCCTCCTCACTTAACCTGCAGAAGCGCGGAATCTTCGCAGCTTCTGTCTTATAAAACCGCACTTGTACTCTCTGTTGTATTTTAATTATGCATTTTCCCCGGACGGATGCGGCAGTATTCCTTTTTGCATCTGTTCTATCTGCACCCTCAAATCAGCGATCATTTGCTCCTGCTCGCTGAGCTTTCCTTTCTGTTCGCTGATCAGTCGCTCCTGCTCGCTGAGCTTTCCTTCCTGCTCACTGATCTTCCCTTCCTGCTCACTGATCTTCCCTTCCTGTTCGCTGATCTTCCCTTCCTGTTCGTTAATCTTTCCTTTCTGCGCATCGATTTCGTTCTGCATCTCATCAATCATATACTGTACGGTATTCTTATCCAGCTCCAGCAATTCTTTTGAAAACATGCCCATCACCTTCTCCATATTCCTGCACAGCTCATAGATCTCCCTGTAGTACGTCTGAAACTGCGGGTAGAAATCTATCAGCATTTCAATCATCTCAGGCTCATCCGCACTCAGGAATGTAAGCCACGCCTCCAACCTGTTTCTGATACCATTATTGTGGAGAATCTCACGGAAAATGTCAAGCGGAAGAAAGATATATTCCTGTAGAAGATCTATCTCTATCCCGCTGTCCGAAGTCTGTTTGAAACAGTGGATATACTGCTCCGGAAACTGATGGAACTCTCTCGGGCTTTTTTCGTAAAGAATAATCGTATATACCTTTTTGATCTCCCGGTAACTGAATGCTTTCCCCTTTTCACCTTTCACCCGCTTATACTGCCTGAGCAGAAGATCCGAGGAATAACAGGCCGCTCTCTGTCCGGGAAACATATATCCCAGCTTCTGTACCTCTACATTTGCAATACTGTGATCAGCCAGTTCAATCACAATATCCATAATCACCAGCGTGCTCTCTTCCGCTATCCGGGTAGAGTCATTGGGAAGTACATTCAGTATCTTGACCTGCTGTTTAAGGATAAGGCTGAGAAACTCTTCCAGCCTCTCCGGTGCTGCATCCGGATCCATAATCTCTTTAAAAAAAGAATCGTACAGAATTTTAACCCCTTTGACTCCTGTACAGAAATCAAGGAATTCTCTGCGCTGTTTCTCATCCCACTTCCGGTACATTTCCAAAAGTATTTCATTCCCGGATATTTCATCCAGTATTTCCTCCCTTGTCCGAATCATAGGAAAATATTTTTTCAGACCATTTGCCATACGCATTTCCTCCTGTGCATCAATCATTTTCTGCAGTTACATTCATTGACGGGTTTTATGCTCGATATCTGAGCTCCGAAAATGAGAAGCCTTAAGACTGTGATAAAGACAACGGCAAGAACACCGCTGAATTATTTCCTGTACAGTAACACAGGATGGAATGAAAAGCAATAAAATGCAAGGATTCATTGCTTTCCCGCTAGTCACAACCACCACTTCAAGTGGTGGTTTGGGTTGGCCCTCATAAGGGCCGATTACATGCGCGCCCAAAAGGGCGGGTATCGCAAGCGTTGTCACTGGTCCGCTTATAAAGCGGTACTACTTGAATCTTCTTTCCTCGATTCTTCTGCTTGCTCTCTTATATATTTCTTTATTGCATCTTCTGTGATATTACCAATTGTTGAAACGTAATATCCTCTGGCCCAGAACGCTTTATCCCATTTGCTCTGCAATTCTGGATGTC
>CALWBC010000227.1 GCA_944375755.1 uncultured Mediterraneibacter sp.
AATCGGTTGAACGTTTCTACCAGCCGCCTGAAACGGCTGACTATAAGTACACAGGATGAGAGACGGCATTCTGCGTATTTTCAGAAAGGAGCGTACAACAGATGCATGAACCTGTTTTTATTTTAAAAGGAAATATTATCTACAGCAAAAATATTACGGAATTTGAGGTCTGTGAGCATGGGTATCTCGTGTGCAGAGATGGAAAAGTGGAAGGAGTCTACCAGACGCTGCCCTTCCGCCTGGGCGGGAATCCGGTTCGGGATTTCGGAGACTGCCTGATCATTCCCGGACTGGTGGATCTCCATGTCCATGCGCCCCAGTATTCATACCGAGGGCTTGGGATGGATATGGAACTGCTGGACTGGCTGGAGGTCAATACATTTCCGGAGGAGGCTAAATTTGAGGAACTGGATTATGCGGAAAAGGCATATCGGATTTTTGCGGACAGCATGAGGAAGAGCGCGACGACAAGAGCCTGCATTTTCGCTACGGTACACCGTCCGGCGACGATTCTTCTGATGGATCTGATGGAGGAGACAGGGCTGGATACTTTTGTGGGAAAAGTCAATATGGATCGCAACTGTCCTGAATATATACAGGAGGAAACACAGGAATCAGCGGATGAAACAGTCGAGTGGATCAAGGATGTCCTGCATAAAAAGTATGCCAATACCCGCCCGATTCTAACCCCACGTTTCATTCCAAGCTGTACAGATGATCTGATGGAAGAACTGAAGAAGATTCAGATCCGGTACAGTCTTCCGCTTCAGTCCCATCTGTCGGAGAATCCGAGTGAGATTGAATGGGTGAAAGAGCTCTGCCCGTGGTCGGAATTTTATGGAGACGCGTATGACAGGTTCGGACTGTTCGGGGCTGACTGTCCGACCGTAATGGCTCACTGTGTATATAGCGATGACAGGGAGATCGCCAGAATGAAGGAGAATGGTGTGTTTATCGCGCATTGCCCGGAATCGAATATGAACGTTTCATCCGGAATCGCGCCGGTGAGGAGATTCCTGGAGGAAGGAATGCACGTTGGCATTGGAAGCGATGTGGCGGGAGGATCAACAGAGAATCTTTTCCGCGCAATGGCACATGCGGTTCAGTCATCGAAACTGCGCTGGAGGCTTCAGGATAATACACTGGAAGCGCTGAAGGCGGAAGAAGTATTCTATATGGCGACAAAAGGCGGCGGAGAATTCTTCGGACAAGTGGGGAGTTTTGAGCCGGGATATGAGTTTGATGCCGTGGTGCTCGATGACAGCAGACTTCGCCATCCGCAGCCGTTGGATCTGAAGAGCCGGCTGGAACGGATGATTTATCTGGCGGATGAACGGGACATCCGTGCGAAATTTGTAAAGGGACAGGAGGTTCGGCTTTAAGAGGGAAGATATTTGGAAATCGGAAATTGAAATGAGTCCGGAGGTGAATGACATGGAGGAGAAAAATCATGTAACCGGTAAAAGTGTAATCGGAAAAAGCGTAAAACGTGTGGACGCATTTGAAAAGGTGACCGGCCGCGCAAAGTACACGGAGGATCTGTGCGACCGGAATGCCTATGTGGCGAAGGTGCTTCATTCCACGATTGCCCATGGATATGTAAAGTCCATTGATACCTCAGAGGCGGAGAAGATTCCGGGGGTAGTAAGGATTGTGACCTGTTTTGACGTGCCGGAATATTATTTCCCCACGGCAGGACATCCCTGGTCTACGGAACCGGCGCATCAGGATGTGGCGGACCGGCTGCTTCTGGAGAAACATGTCAGATATTATGGCGATGATGTGGCGGCTGTTGTGGCGGAAAATGAGGTGGCCGCATCCCGGGCGCTGCGTGCTCTGAAAGTGGAGTATGAGGAACTGCCCTTTGTCCTGGATGTACATAAGGCAATGGAGGACGGCGCTCCGCAGATTCATGAGAAATATCCGAATAACGTCCTTGCGCATACTTCGATCCGAAATGGAGATTATGAAAATGCCAGAAAGGAACCGGGGCTTCTGAAAGTGGAAGGCTGGTATCAGACACCGACCGTTCAGCACTGCCATATAGAGAATCCTGTCTGTTATGCCTACATGGAACAGGGGAGGATTGTTGTTGTCACATCTACTCAGATCCCCCATATCTGCCGGAGAGTAGTCGGGCAGGCGCTGGGAATCCCCTGGGGAAAGGTGCGTATTATCAAGCCATACATTGGCGGAGGTTTCGGCAACAAGCAGGACGTGCTTTACGAACCCCTCTGCGCATTCCTTACCACAGTAGTAGGAGGCAGAACCGTGCGGATGGAGATATCCAGGGAGGAGACGTTTGCTTCCACCCGGGTGCGCCATGCCATTCAGTTTCATATTATTTCCTATGTAAGGCCGGACGGAACTTATGCCGCGCGGAAGTTTGAGAGCTTCTCCGATCAGGGAGGATATGCGTCCCACGGGCACAGCATAGCTGCGAAAGGCATGGGATGTTGCCCGCAGCTCTATCCGTGTCCGAATATTGAAGCGGATACATACACCATATTTACAAACAAAGCGGCGTCAGGAGCAATGAGAGGATACGGTATTCCACAGGCCATGTTTGCCATGGAGAGCCATACGGATGATGTGGCGCGGGCACTGGGAGTTTCGCCGTATGAGTTCCGCATGAAGAATGTCATGCCAAAAGGATTCAGCGATGGTTTCTCGAAAAATGTGAATTATTATGACACGTTCCGGGAATGCATGGAGAAAGGTCGGAAAGAATTCGACTATGACAGACGGCTGGAACGGTATTCTCATCAGACCGGGGAGGTCCGAAGAGGCGTGGGGATGTCTGTTTTCTGGTATAACACCGGAGTGTGGCCTATCTCCCTTGAGACATCAGCCTGCAGGATGGTGCTGAATCAGGACGGCAGTATTCAGGTGCAGGTGGGCGAGACGGAGATCGGCCAGGGCGCGGACACCGCATTTGCCCAGATGGCGGCGGAGACTGTGGGAATCCCCTTTGAAATGGTGCATGTGATCTCCACGCAGGACACGGATGTAACACCTTTCGGAACCGGGGCATATGCTTCCAGGCAGACCTATATGGCAGGATTTTCCATCCGGCAGACCGGAGAGCTTCTGAAGGCGAAGATCATCGAGACTGCCCATGAGCTGACCAGGCAGATGAAGGAAAACCTGGATATCGTGGATGGAAATATCGTCCGCACAACAGACGGCGAGGTGCTGATGTCTCTTGGCGAGCTGGCCACGGAAAAACTGTACAGCCTGACGAATAACGGCCATCTGACCGCGGAGAGCAGCTACCAGATTAAGAACAATGCCTATTCATTCGGATGTACCTTCGTGGAGGTGGAAGTAGATATTCCGGGCTGCAGGGCGCAGGTGACTGATATTCTGAATGTTCACGACTGTGGACGGCTGATCAATCCGGCACTTGCCGAGGCGCAGGTACACGGCGGCATGAGTATGGCGATCGGATATGCGCTTTCGGAAAAACTGCTCTATGATGAAAAGACCGGAAGACCGCTGAATAACAATCTTCTGGACTATAAACTTTCAACGACAATGGATCATCCGGATTTTCGCGCGGCGTTTGTGGAGAATTACGAACCCACCAGTGCCTATGGGACAAAAGCACTGGGAGAGCCGCCGGCATGTTCCCCGGCTCCGGCAATCCGCAATGCCATTCTGCAGGCAACAGGTGTGGCGCTAAATGAGATCCCCATGCGGCCGCATCTGCTGTTTGAGAAGTTCAGCGAAGCAGGACTGATCTGAAGATACCGGAAGAGAGGTGAAAATGATGTATGATATGAAAGCATTATATGAGGCGGAAAGTATACAGGACGCGATCCGGCTGCTTCAGGAACATCCGGATGCACAGATCATTGCGGGCGGCAGTGATGTGCTGGTGCAGATGAGAGAGGGAAAGCGGGCTGGTGTGGAACTGGTCAGTATATACGGACTGGATGAACTGCGCGGGGTGACTGTGGAAGAAGACGGAACCCTGCGGATCGGCTCTCTTACCAGTTTTTCACATATTACTCGGGATCCGCTGATCCGGCAGTATATTCCTGTCCTTGGGGAAGCGGTTGATATGGTAGGAGGTCCGCAGATCCGGAACATCGGGACGATCGGAGGAAATACCTGCAACGGAGTGACATCCGCCGACTCGGCGTCTACCCTGTTCGCGTGGGATGCAGTGATCGAACTGACCGGTCCGGAAGGAATACGCCGGATCCCGATCGGAGATTTCTATATCAGGGCGGGGAAAGTGGACCTGCGGCCCGGTGAGATTCAGACAGGAATACTGATCCGAAAGGAATCTTATGAAGGTTATGCGGGACACTATATCAAATATGCCATGAGAAATGCCATGGATATCGCCACTCTGGGATGTTCTGTCAATGTAAAGCTCTCGGAGGATAAAAAGCGGTTCGAAGATATCCGGATCGCCTACGGCGTGGCGGGACCGGTGCCTATGCGTGCCGTGCACGCGGAAGCTGCGGGACGGGGGCTTGAAGTGACGGATGAAAATATCGAGAAGATCGGGGATACTGTTCTCGAGGATGTGACGCCCCGTGACAGCTGGCGGGCCAGCAAAGCCTTCCGGGAACATATCTCAAAAGTGCTCTGTAAGCGGGCGCTGCGGGAGGCGGTCAGAAGAGCCGGCGGAAATGCGGAAACGGGAGAAAAGGCTGAGACGGTCGGAGAAAGCAGCACTGCAGGACGGCAGAAAGAAGCGGTCATAGATGGCGTCGGACCCGGAAAACAGGTTCACTCAATTATGACAGAACCGGGCAGCGGCAGACAGTATAAACTGGTGCGCTGCCGGATCAACGGCGTGGAGCGTGAGACAATGGTGGACGCAAGGGCATCTCTCACGGATATGCTGAGAAAAGACTATTCCCTGACCAGCGTAAAAAAAGGCTGTGAAGTGGGAGAATGCGGAGCATGCAATGTAATGATAGACGGCGAGTGCTACAATTCCTGCATTTATCTGGCTGCATGGGCGGATGGCAAAGAGATCCGTACACTGGAAGGGCTGATGGGCCCGAACGGAGAACTCTCGGATATTCAGCAGGCGTTTATTGATGAGGCTGCGGTACAGTGCGGCTTCTGTACGCCGGGGGTCATCATGAGCGCGGTGGAAATCCTGGAGAGCGGGAAAGAGTATACAAGAGATGAACTGAGGAAACTCTTATCCGGACATCTTTGCCGGTGCACAGGGTATGAGAATATTCTGAATGCGGTGGAAAAGACCATGAAGGAACGGCTTGGGAAAGGGGAATGAGTACCGGGCCGTGATTCGAAGAATAAGGAAATTAAACGGAGACACCCATCCGGTACATGGCATAACCGAGGGTGTCTCCGCTTTTCTATTTTAGGAGTTAGTATGATTTTTTATGACAAAAATAAATCTTTTCGGACTTATCTGCTCTTACAGATGAATCCTTGTCCCGGTCTTTCCGAGGATTCCGTCCTTCGCCTTCTGGAGCAGTGTGATCAGAGCCTGGCGTCCCGGTTTTGACTCGGCGAATTCAACAGCGGCCTGCACTTTCGGCAGCATGCTTCCCGGCGCGAAATGTCCTTCCTCGATATACTGCTTTGCCTCATCGACTGTGATGTCATCCAGCCATTTTTCATCCGGTTTTCCGTAGTTGATGGCAACCTTTTCCACTGCGGTGAGGATAATCAGGAAGTCTGCGTCCAGTTCTTTTGCCAGCAGGCAACTCGCGAAGTCTTTGTCGATGACGGCACTTGCGCCTTTTAAGTGGTTGCCCTGCCGGGTTACGGGAATTCCGCCCCCTCCGCAGGCGATGACCACGTCCCCGGAATCTACCATATTGCGGATGGTTCCGATCTCGATGATTTCCTGGGGCTTGGGAGAAGCAACCACACGGCGGTAGCCGCGTCCGGCATCTTCCTTCATAATGTAATCGTATTTTTCCGTCATCAGTTCAGCCTGCTCTTTTGTCATAAAACGGCCGATCGGTTTGGACGGATGATCGAAAGCGGGATCATCCGGATCTACCCGCACCTGCGTGATCATGGTAGCTACGGGAATATCTGTGATCCCTCTGTTCAACAGCTCCTCGCGGAGCGCGTTCTGAAGATCGTATCCGATGTATGCCTGGCTCATGGCAACACAGACGGACAGCGGCGTGTTCGGCTGCTGGGGATCTTCGTGGGTGAGGGCGATCATGGCGTTGTTTACCATGCCTACCTGTGGGCCGTTTCCATGCGCCACAACAACCTCACATCCCTCCTGGATCAGATCCACAATGGCGCGGGAAGTGATCTTTACGGCCTTCATCTGCTCCGGGAGCGTATTGCCGAGAGCGTTTCCGCCCAGAGCAATGACAATACGTTTTTTCTTTTCCATAAGCCGCCTCCTGAAGATCAGTCTTCTTTTACGGCAGCGATGGCTTCTACCTCGCAGAGAACTCCCTTCGGAAGTGCTTTGACAGCAACGCAGGAGCGTGCCGGCTTGCCTGTGAAGTATTTTGCGTATACTTCATTGAACGCTGCGAAATCAGCCATATCAGCGAGAAAGCAGGTTGTCTTTACCACATCTGTAAATGCCGCACCCTGGCTCTCCAGAAGTGCTCCTACATTTTTCATAACCTGTTCGGCCTGCTCCTCGATTGTAGTTCCGACTACTTCACCTGTTTCCGGTGAGAGCGGGATCTGTCCTGAGAAGAATGCGATTCCGTTCAGGATGATTCCCTGGGAATACGGTCCAATAGCTGCAGGTGCGTTTTTTGTGTCAACATATTTTAACATGATGGAAATACCTCTCTTTCATTGTTGTGTAGTTTATGGAATCACCCACTCGGAAAAACATGCGAGCATGTTTTTTCTCCTGAGTGATTCCATGGCTGAACTGTTATTTGAAGATCCTCGGTGTGGATCTTTCTTCCAGTTTTTTGAGGATGTCAGCCGGATCCGCGAATTTTGCGAGGAAGATCATGGCTGCGATGATGTATGGCTTGTAGCTTGCCTCTTTGTAAAGCGGATCTCTGTAGCGGTCGAATACGCTTGCGTCAACCTCGCCTTCCTCACAGCTTACGCCTGTGATGTCAGCCGGCAGGCAGTGCATGTAGAGTGCTTTTCCGTCTTTTGTTGTCTTCATCAGTTCCTCTGTGCACGCCCAGTCTTTGTGCTGCGCGTTCTGTGCGAGAAGCTCTTTCTCCAGTTCTTTGATTCCCTCGAAATCACCGTTTCCGTACAGTTCCGTACGTTTCTCCATTGCCGCGAACGGAGCCCAGCTCTTCGGGTATACGATGTCCGCGTCTTTGAATGCCTCGGCCATGTTGTTTGTCTTTGTGAATGTAC
>CALWBC010000228.1 GCA_944375755.1 uncultured Mediterraneibacter sp.
CGCCGCCGTTTCTATCTGCAATATATCCATCCAGACTCATAGCGATATATAACACTGTTTTCCTCACACTTCACCCTCCTGATGAAAGTATGCCACATACTATAGAGAATATCAATTAAAATAAGGAGGCGCAATACCAGCGTCCTCCTTGTCTTATTATATCCGGATAAGTTCTCTCCGTTTCCCAGTTCGAAATCGTCTGACGAGACACATTTATTTTCTCAGCCGCTCTCTCCTGAGTCAGCCCGCAGGCAACACGGGCATCCCTCAGCCGCTCTCCGATTTTCATGTCATTGTTCCTCCTTTCAAGCTCAGTCTGACGCTTTCTCCGGGAAATGTCTATCAAATATCTTTATCAAAACATGAAAAAAGCCAAAAATGCTCTAAAAAATTTTTACATTGCTATCTTCCGTACCAAATCCCAATGAATTTTCCCTCCCGGTTACAGTTTCCCCGCTGATCATCTCATGACTGCCAGCAACACAAACACTGATAATATAATTACAGCTGCAATCTGCATCACAATCGCCGCAGCCTCCGGAACCCCGGAAGAAACTCTCGTCTTTCTCAGTTCCCGAACAAACGGGATATCATACCGCAGCGTAAACAGAACATTCAGGACAATATCAACAATAAAAAGTACGATCAGTGTGTTTTTGCTGCCGTATGATATTCCCGCACCAATATGCACAATAACAGAAGACGGGATATCAGGCCAATTCTGCAGAAGCAGAAGACCGGTGATTATAACAATTCCCCATGATATGAGATTAGTGATCTTTCTCGCTTTTTCCATCTGGCTCCTCCTCGATGATTCTTTTTAATCCATGTTGTGCAGCTTTTACGCTGTATTTCAATGATCCCTTTTCTGCCATTTCATTGTCCAGCAGGCAACCAAGTGAAATTTTTAGATTGTTTTAGATTGTTTTTAGTTTCTTAGCTTCTGGATAAGCAATGTCTTGCTCCCATTTTGAAACAGTCTGACGGCTCACACCAGGAATCGCTGCTTCTACCAACAGGGAGCTGCATCTGCGCAACCTGATGTAGAATCCGATTACATCACTTTCATAATCTGATTCAGCGAATTGTAATCCACAAAATCCACCTTCGAATTAAAGGTTTCTATCATCGCTCTTACCTCAGCATTTTTCTTGTCTTCCGGAAGATTTTTCGCCCTGTTATACACAAGTGTCATCATTGCCCGGTGCTTGAAACTCAGCTTCTTATAGTCAATCCCGCCCCGTAAATGAAAGATTTCCGTTCGTTCCAATATATCAGCTGGCACCTGCTGTTTTATAGATTTTTTTATATTGTCTGTGTTTTCTTTGTCCTGAACATCCGCCAGTCCAACCGTAACAATAACAAGTTTCGAATTTTTCCCCAATGCCTTTACCGTATTTTTTAATCCCTTTACGCCGCCCGCATAAAGTCCTCCGAAATGTACAATCAGTTCATACTCTTTCAAATCTTTTACATCTTCATAACTTACCTCCGGCACTCCCGTCATTTCAGAAAATTTTTCCGCATATCGTTTTGTTGTCCCATACTGGCTTCCATAGACAATCAGACTTTTCATATTTATAACACCTCTTAAATTACTTTGCATCGCTCAACAAGATTCCGATCCTAAAACCAGTTCCACGGATTTAACAATTCGAAGAAAAAGTGCAGGAAAGTCTCTCCGAACTTTTCCTTCGCATATTTCTTTCCTTTTCTCAAGCCGATAAGAGCCCTTATGGCAGAAATCAGTGCAACTGCCGGAATATATATAATTAGTACCAGAATAATGATCTGAAGCAGTTCCATATTACTCAATACTCGCTATAATCCCGTGTCTTTTTAACAATGCCGACATAATCATGTGCAGTCCCTTTGAAGTTTTCCGGATTGACCGGATGATGGATGTTGTAAAGAATTCCCGTTTCTACTGTTATGGCCACTGCTTTTTAATATATTTTCATTTCCCCATCTTCAACCAATATCGCCTGATAATCATCAATAGAGATCAGCTCCAGCTCCGAGCCGTACTTTTCCATAATCTTCTCCGCACCTTCGCCCATATCCGGATTTCCGATATGCGGCACCACATAAAAATCCACCAGTCCAAGCCCGGTATAGTCTTTCAGATCCGGCGCTTTCTCAGGGCTGTCCATCTCAGCGGAATAGCCGATATCCGGTGCTGCCACAACCGCACCGGCAGATTCTCCGATGTACAGTTTTCCTTTATTGACTTCCTGTATCAGAATCTGGTCAGCGCCGGATCGTTTCAGCTCCTGCAGGAGGAAAAATGTATTGCCACCTCCCACAAATATCATGTCATTCTTTGTCAGTTTCTCTCTGATCCTCTCCGGAGCAGCCGTCGAGACTTCCAATACATCAACGGTCAGTCCCAATTTTTCCAGCATTTCTGTTTCCTTTTCCGCCATCCCCTCTATTTCTTCCGCGATCGCTGCTGTCGGAATATAGGTCACTGTCTTTCCTGCCAGATCCGGCTCTATCTTCTTCACAAGTTCAGTTACATTGTGCAGCATTGACACCAGTAAGATTTTCTTCATCAATCCATCTCCTTAATCATAATAAAATTCCGTCCATTTCCCCTTATAAGAGCAGCACGGCAGAAAGGCATGCTTTTCCCCTGTCAGTTTTCCCGCTTTAAGCATCTCGGCATCCTCCAGATCTCTTCCGATATATTCCGGTCCGATCGGATAAGAACTGTGACACGGGATAATCGTATCCACCCGATCTGCCAGAGCACAGAGTTTCTTCTCGCTTTCAATAAACAGATCCAGATTTCTGTCCTCCCCAAACATGAAAATCGGACCCTCTTTCTGAACAGAATCTCCCGGAAGAAGCAGTCTCTTCGCCCGGTCAATAAAAGCCATGCTTCCATAGGTATGACCCGGTATCGCGATCGCTTCCAGCCGATATCCCCCGCATTCAAAAACGTCTCCTTCATTCAGCGGCTCCAGCTTTGCTCCCCGCCCCTCGGCAAGATGCCAGTCAGCCTCGTTCAGACGGCATCTTCCAAACTCCTTCAAACCACCGGAATGGTCTCCGTCACCATGCGTCATTATCACTTTTACGGGAAGATCTGTTATTTTTCGAACAGCCTCATATACTCCGCTGTCCTCGAATCCCGTATCAATCAGCAGAGCTTCATCTGTTCCCACGATCAGAAACTGCCGCACACGTCCGTCATCCAACACATAAAAATTGTCCATAAATAATCTTGTCTCTGTCATTTCCATCCTTCTTTCTGCTTTCTCCTGTCCTCATTCATTCCCACCGATTCTCTGTTTTCCACTGATTCCCTGATCTCTGTTATCCGTTGTCTCTTCGGAATCTTTCACAGATCCTTCATCGTAAGTATGGAACCTGCAATGTAACCGCAGTTCCATTCAGAATATCTTTCCGGATCTCTGAAATACGGATGTTTAAATACGATTCCCAGGCCTCCCACGTCATAAATGGGGATTCCCTCTTCTGTATTTTCAACCCATTCCAATGTCTGCGGAAGTTTCCTGCCGAACATTTCTTCATCGCTGTAGATTTCCCGGTAGAATTCCGGCAGAGCCAGAATCTGTCCGCACATCAGGAAATCCATCGTCCGCACACGGATCTGGCCGCCTGAATTTTCCTCGTCATCCGGAATCTCATGAATCTTTTCTTCCGCCCGCAGCTTAAGAGGATCCACGCCAACGGCCTCAAAAAAACTTTTCAGTTCCGACGGATACCACTCAGCAAATTTCTTATTTATCTCCTGGTCCAGAGCATAATCATTCTCACTGTACAGTTTTCCCGTAGCGTCCACATCGATCTCCAGTTTCCACGGGCCAAATTGAAATATCATCTCTTCATCCCTCCTGTGAGAAAAATTCTTTTCTCAAAACTTCCTTCGGCGGCTCAATCTCATTTGCAATCGAATGCTCCGTCAGCTCAGAGAGCAGTTTAATCTTCTTATTTATCAGGGGGCGCATACAGTTCGGCACGTGCTCCTGATGAGCCCGGTGAATAGCCACACACTCCTTGCAGTTTCCGTGATAGCGGCAGGCTTTCTTACAAGGACAGTGATCCTTATCCTTATATTCCTCCCTAAATTCCGCCGCGAACTCCTCCTGAAGACGAAGCCCCTCCTGCCGGTTTCCCTTATGGAACTCCTTCATCGCATCCAGTTCTTTTTGATTTCCCTCTATAATCATTTTCTTTTCCTCTCTTTGTGCTTATTTTTCACTCTTTGTTTTATCTGTCTTTTATTGTATATCAATACAAACCCTGATCTTATTATGAGTCTTTCACTGTGACTCATCTTACTCCTCGTCCGGCTGTTGTCCGTCATGAGCTTTCCACTGGCACTCGGTCAGCTGTAAGTCGGAAAACACCGCCTTAAATGAGGA
>CALWBC010000229.1 GCA_944375755.1 uncultured Mediterraneibacter sp.
CAAGAACTTTTTTATTTTTCTTTGTTTTTTACAGCCTCTCAAGAGTCAGCTTAGATATAATACCATTCCATGTTACTTATGTCAACCATTTTTTACAAGTTTTTTTATTTTTCTTGCAAACACCAGATATGGCACTTTTATACGACATTATCCACAACACATCATTTAACATGCAAAAACTACCGGGGATTCCTCCAGTAGTTTTCGGATAATATCGAACGGAGAAAGAGGGATTTGAACCCTCGCGCCGGTTTCCCGACCTACACCCTTAGCAGGGGCGCCTCTTCAGCCTCTTGAGTATTTCTCCTGACACTGAATAGGACTGCATTTACATGCAGCATTTATTCAATTCACACCAACGGTGCGGATTTTATTATACTAAAACCTTCAGCCATTGTCAATGATATTTTTATTTTTTTTAAATCTATGTAAACTATATCAAATATTGGCGTTTATCGTCTCCTGTATTCTCTTTTCCACAAGAGCCGCAATCTCTGTCGTCTTCATATCTTTGTAATCATCATATACAAGCGGTTTCATGAAATGTACCTGAACTGTTACCGGCTTAATTGTATTCGTATCAAAAGGCTTAAACGAATCAATGAGCGCCACCGGCACAATCGGACATCCGGCCTTTGTAGCCGCTTTAAAACTGCCTCCTTTAAAAGTGCCTGTCTGATTGCCCTTTTTCGAACGCGTTCCTTCCGCAAAGATAAGATAATTCCTTCCTTTTTTTACCTCTTTTGTTACATTCAGTATAACCTGCATTGCCTGCCTTACATCATCCCGATCAATCATATACGCCTTCATACACGCAAAAACCTGCTTCAGAAAGGGAATATCCGCAATTTCTTTTTTGGCGACAACAGAAAACGGCCTGGGGCACGCCTCTATAATCGCAAGAACATCGTACAGTCCCTGATGATTCGGGAAAAACATAAACCCGTTCTCTTTCGGCAGATTTTCAAGGCCGTGAACATCGATATTCACATTTCCTCCTCTGTTCGCATGAATATCAATCCATTTCAGAAAAGCGTACATATCCTCTTCTGTATATTTGTCCACATGTGCCGCCCGATAGCACAGGCGAAACCAGGCAAACGGAACCATAAAAATATTCCTCGCCACCATTAACAGTATTCTTTTCATCGACCATTCTCCTCCGTACGGCAGTATTCTTTTATTGCAGTCTCATAGAGATTGTTTCCCTCACTGTCAATTACAACAATGGCCGGGAAATTCTCCACTGTCAGTTTTCGGATGGCTTCCGTACCGAGATCCTCATATGCCACCACCTCTGATGACGTGATGCATTTTGAAAGAAGCGCACCCGCGCCTCCTACAGCAGCAAAATACACCGCATCATTTCTTTTGATTGCTTCGATCACTTCAGGGCTTCTCTTTCCTTTTCCGATCATGGCGCCCATTCCAAGATCCAGCAGCTGTGGTGTGTACTTGTCCATTCTGCTTGCGGTCGTCGGACCGGCGGAACCGATCACCCGTCCTTCACGCGCCGGCGACGGCCCCATATAATAAATCACCTGTCCTTTCAGATCCACCGGAAGTTCTCCTCCTTCCGCAAGTATATCATACATTCTTTTATGCGCAGCATCACGTGCCGTGTAAATCGTACCTGTTATATACACGTAGTCTCCGGCCTTAAGTGATTTTGCTTCTTTTTTATCAATTGGTGCCTCTATGTGTCTATTCATAATCCATTCCTTTCCCATCCTCCTGCGATAAAGCAGTCCGCGCACCGGATGAGGTTCGTTTATCTTCTGCTATAATACGCGCACCACATGGCGATTCACATGACAGCAGATATTAACCGCCACTGGCAGGCCGGCAATGTGTGTCGGGTAAGTGTTAATATGAACAGCCAGCGCCGTGGTGGTTCCGCCAAGACCTCCCGGACCGATCCCCAGCCCGTTAATCTTCTCGAGCATCTCCTCCTCCAGTTCCTTTACATAAGGAATCTCTGAATGCGCGCCCGTTTCTCTGGTCAGTGCTTCTTTCGCCATAAGCGCACACTTTTCAAAAGTTCCGCCTATACCGACTCCCACGACCATAGGCGGACAGGCGTTAGGCCCCGCGTCTCTGACTGCTGTGAGAATCGCATTTTTCACTCCTTCGATTCCTTCTGCCGGCTTCAGCATAAACACTCTGCTCATATTTTCGCTGCCAAACCCTTTCGGGGCAACAGTAATTTTCACCTGTTCTCCCGGCACAATTCGAGTATGGATTACAGCAGGGGTATTATCCCTGGTATTTTCGCGAATCAGAGGATCTCCCACAACTGATTTCCGCAAAAATCCCCCTGTGTACCCGCGGCGCACCCCTTCATTAACCGCATCTTCCAGAGATGCCCCTTCCAGATGCACATCCTGTCCTATTTCAAGGAAAACCACAGCCATTCCCGTATCCTGACAGATCGGGATCATCTCCTCCGATGCGATACTGAGATTTTCCTCCAGCTGTTCCAGAATCTGTTTTCCAAGAGGAGATTCTTCCTTTTTCTCCGCATTTCGTATTACCGCGCACATATCGCGGGAAAGGAAATGATTTGCTTCAATACACATTTCCTTTATATTTTCCGTAATATCTTTCGTCTGAACCGTACGTATCATAATTCAATCTCTATCTTTCTTTGCGTTCTCTGATATTGATGGTATTTCACTCCGGCCGCATCCATCATGCGTTTTGACGCTTTCACGCCCGGGGTATCCGCATATTTATCGCAGTCATAAATGACCTCTTTTATCCCCGACTGTATGATTGCCTTCGCGCATTCATTGCACGGGAACAAAGTGACATAGAGTTTGGCACCCGCAAGACTTCCTCCGCTGTAATTCAATATGGCATTCAGCTCACTGTGTGTGGAATAGACATATTTCGTCTCCAGCGGATCTTCGCCATCGCGCGCCCACGGGAACTCATCATCAGAACAGCCGATCGGGAAACCGTTATAACCCATGGACAGAATTTTATTGTCCTGACTTACGATACAGCATCCCACCTGTGTATTCGGATCCTTCGAACGCATTCCCGAAAGAACCGCCACTCCCATAAAATACTCATCCCAGGATAAATAATCTACTCTCTTGTCTGACATAGCCCCATCTCCTTTATTATTTTGTTCCGAAGATGCGGTCTCCCGCATCACCGAGTCCCGGCACAATATAACCATGCTCATTCAGCCGCTCGTCCAGCGCGCCAATATAGAGATCCACATCCGGATGTTCCTCGCGCATCCGCTTTACTCCTTCCGGCGCGGCAAGTATACAGAGAAAACGGATATTCTTCACGCCTTTATCCTTAAGCATTTTTATCGCCGCGGCGCTCGATCCTCCGGTCGCCAGCATCGGATCTACAACAAACACTTCCCTCTCTTCACAGTCCGCAGGAAGTTTGCAGTAATATTCCACAGGTTCCAGTGTCTCCGGATCGCGATAAAGCCCGATATGCCCTACCTTTGCCGCCGGTATGAGGGACAGCATGCCGTCCACCATTCCAAGTCCGGCACGGAGAATCGGCACAATCGCAAGTTTTTTCCCGGAGAGCATCTTTCCTTTCATCTCCGCGATCGGTGTCCGAATTTCTACCTCCTGCATCTTCAGATCCCGCGTCGCCTCATAACACATAAGCTGCGCAACTTCGCCGACCATTTCACGAAACTCTTTTGTTCCCACTGTTTCCTGCCGGATGTAATTGATTTTATGCGTGATCAGCGGATGGTCCATTATCATAACTTTTCCCTTCATCTTTCTTCCTCCGCAAGTGAATCAAGTTTATCGGCAAGCTTTGCGACAAGCCTGCGCAGTACTTCATAGCATTCTCCGTAGGCCGCCAGCGGCTTCCCGTAGGGATCCGGGATCTCCGTGTCATCCTCTGTAAATTCATTTAATGTATAGATATTTCCATTGTCGCCATATTCGGCCAGAACCTTCTCTTTCTGCGCTTCATCGATTGCCAGGACGAGCGTATCCTCCTGGATACTGTCAGAGTCAAACTGCCGGGACGTATGTTTTTCCAGTGTCATCTGCGCGCTTTTCATAATTGCTTCCGCTTTCTGATTCGCCGGTTCCGGAAAGAGAACAACAATCCCCCTGGAATTTACCACGTACTCCTGTTTCAGTTCATACTGCCTGAGCAGTTCCGCAGCCATCGGCCCTCTTGCGGAGTCTGTGTTGCTCACGAAAGTTACCGTGCGGTACTTCTGCTTTTTTATCACAGCCGACGCGGGAATACGCAGATGCCCCGCCGCTTTTTCCAGGCGGTTCATAATTGCCTTACCGATCCCCTGCGCCGCAAATGACTCGCTGTAGATTTCTTCCACATCTTCCTCGTCAAATTCGCGCAGAACACGGTAGAGCCCATGCGCAATCGTCTTTTCATTCTCTCTTGTCCCTATGTTTTTAACAATTCCATAATTATAGAAAGGAAGTGTTTCATTCGTGGCAATGATACCGACTTTTCTGTTTTCCCTGTGAGCCGCATACGCAAGCTGACGGATTGCGAGGATCTCCTCCCTGAGATCCCCTTCCACAATCATAAGCTTTGCCTTCGGCGCATAGTGCCGGTACTTCATCCCCGGTGCCTTCGGCGCCTTTTCACTTTCATCCCCAAGAAGGGTTTCGTCCACACTGACCGGGCCGATCACTTCCTCGAACATCTCCGCTGTGATCGCCCCCGGACGCAGTATCATAGGCGGAGTCACCGTCATATCAAGAATGGTAGACTCCAGACCGATATCCACTGTCCCTCCATCGAGAATCATATCTATCTTTCCCGAGAGATCTTCCGCAACATGCTGTGCTGTCGTGGGACTTGGTCTTCCGGACGTATTCGCGCTGGGAGCTGATACAAATCCCCCTGCCGCGCGAATCAGCGCCTGCGCGATCGGATCCACCGGCATCCGGACAGCAACCGTATCCAGTCCGCCCGTTGTTCCGTATGGAACCAGCTCACTTTTTTCAAATATCATCGTCAGCGGTCCGGGCCAGAAATGAGCCGCGAGTATATCTGTCTCCGCAGGAATATTTACCGCTATCTTTTTCAGGTCTTCGTAATCTGCAATGTGTACAATCAGAGGATTATCGGAAGGCCGTCCCTTCGCCTCGTATGTTTTTCTGGCTGCCTCCTCCTTCAGCGCGTCAGCCCCCAGCCCGTATACGGTTTCCGTAGGGAACGCCACCAGTTTTCCTTCCTTAAGAAGAGTTCCGGCTTCCTCGATAATCTCCTGGTCTATTTGGTTTTTATCAATTTTTCTTATCTTCGTTTCCATAAATTTCATTATACCATCATTCGCCTAAAAAACAAACTCTTTTATCCCCTCCGCGACCACAGCCGCAACCGCTTCCTGATACTCCGCTTCCATCAGTTTTTCCGCCTCTTCGTAGTTGCTCAGAAAACCGCTCTCTACAATGACCACCGGGATCTCCGTATTCTTTAATATGTAGTATGTGTCATTTGCTTTTATTTTTTTCGAATGCTGCGGGTTCAATTCATTTAATCCGGCCTGAATCGCTCCGGCCGCCCGTTCACCCTGTTCAGATTTCGAGTGGTAAAACACCTGCGCGCCGCTGACAGACGCATCGGTATAACTGTTCTGATGGATGCTGACCGCCAGAGCGGCCCCGCTTTTATTCATGATCTCAACTCTTTTCTCAAGATCATCCACCTGATGATCCGCCAGCCGCTCATCCGTCTCCCGGGTCATTATAACTTTTACACCATCTTCTTCCAGAAACTTTTTTATTAATTTTGCTATTTCCAGATTTATCTTCTTTTCTTCCGCCCCGTTCACGCCGATTTTCCCGCAATCCAGACCTCCATGTCCCGCGTCGATCACAACAGTCACCTCCTTATTTTTCCCTGCCGAAATATGTCCGGCCGTTTCCTCCGCCAGATAATGTTTCAGCTTTTCTGCGGCTCCTCCGCATACAAGAATCACCCCTGCCAGAACCGCTGCCGCCAGGATGTACCTTATTTTCCGCAGCAAAAAAACACCCCCTTTTTACATATATAATATATATGCAAAAAGAGGATGTCCCTTTCTTTCGAATCACACGGTACGGTATCGATAACATCAGCATCCGCGTTATTCATCCTGCGATATCAGGCCATATCAGCTTACATACTGAAGAATCAGATCCCACACACCCGGATCTTCCATGCCCAGACTCCATTCCGCCACACCGGCAAGATTATCTGATTTGATTACTTTCAGTTTTTCCTCCAGTGATCTGCTGTCCTCCAGCCAGATTTTATAAGTTCCACCATCTGCGTCCCACTGGGCATAATTCTGCTTTGCAGTGTCATCCCACTGCGCCTGAACCCCCGCTTCCGCCACAACATTTGCGGCATCATCCATGCCATATGCCGTACTGGAAACACTATAGGGATACTGGGCGGCTTCCGTTCCCTGCTCCTTCGCCAGTTCCTCTTCTGTCTTCGGAGTTTCAAACCACAGTCTCGTAAAGAACGGCACTCCCGCGATCAGCTTCTCTGCCGGGACTGATTTCAGAGCATTCGTAATCCCGTCATCCAGATAACTGATTGAAGCAACCGATCCTGCCTCATAGGATCCTTCCGTATGCTCGTCATATCCCATAATCACAACATAATCCGCAACTACTCCCTGTTCCTCAATATCATAATGCTCATTATACGGCTGAGGAACATAGTTATCCACTGAAAAAACAAGTCCATTCTGACGGCACTTCACAGACAGTTCACGAACAAACTGGACATAGTGTTCTCCGCAGTCCGCGGATACGAGTTCAAAATCCAGATTAATACCATCGATTCCATTCTCCAGTGCCGCCGCAATTACCTGATCAATCACCTTGGTCCGCTTGGAAGTATGGCTGAGCACCTCATACGTTTCTTCATAGGAATTAACGCCGCCATGGAAATCTCTGAGCACCGCCCACACCTCAATATCTGACTGATGAGCGCTGCTGACATAGTCTGCGTCAGCAAGCGAGGAAATATTTCCTTCCGTATCCGCCAGGCTGAACCAGGTAGGCGCCAGTGTGGTGAGTCCTTTTGTCCCGGCAATTGTGTCCGTAATATAACTGTTGGCATCCGGATTGGAAACATTATGCCACGCCATGTTAATCGTATAGTCTTTTGATATCCCGGTGTAATCGGGTTCGTCAAAGTCTCTCGATGTTGTCTCCGTTTCAATATTTTTAAGCGTATTGGTCTTCACATATCCAACAAACCCATCCTCTGTGGCAACTTCCATCCAGTCATCCACATCTTCCAGAACTGTTACTTTGTCGCCTTTTGATACTTCCGTCAGAATCGGACTTTTCACACCGCCAAGAGAGCGCACCTGTGTATCCCTCTTTATCTCGGCGGTCTGTATCTCGCCCCACTCCGATGTAATAACCACTCTGGACGGATCATCATAGACCGTGTAATCCATATTCGTATACTGCTGGATGAACGGAAGGGCAATATATGCGGTGCCGTCCTCAATCTTCAGGATCACATAGTCCTCACTCCTGCTTTCCGTTATGTCTGTATATTCACTGCTGCCAGCTTCAACTGTGACACTGCCTTCCGGAAGAGTGTACAACAGTACATTTTCGTTCGAATCCCAGTAAAACCGCTTATTAATCAGATCACGCACTACGGTATATTCCACATAATACTGACCGTCAAAAACCTTTCCCGGTGCCGGTACCGTATTCGTCTGCTGCGAGGCGATTCTTTCTGATCTTCTGACCACATCGTTATTTACAACAACTGCAACATCGTTTTCTTCTTCCAGCTCATAATATTGTTCCGGATCGGCTTTCTCATTTGATGAACCGTATCGCCACCAGATGAAGACTCCTCCTATTGCAGCAAGGATCAGTACGGTAAAAATCAACCAGCGAATCGCTGTATTCCGCCTTCTTCTCCGGGCTCTGCTGCTCCGCTTCTCAGGCTTTTTCCGAGGAACAGTTCCTGCCCGTTCCGGTCTCTGGGCGTATCTGTCAGGGCGCTTTCTGCGCACGTTTTTCGCTCCGGTGCGCCTCGGCCTGGCACCCTTTCTTTCTCTTTCGTCCATGCCACACCTCCTATTCAGCAATTATTATAACAATATTTTTATTTTTCGTCATTAATAATTTACCTGATTCAGGAGATTTTAACCGCTGCATCTGTCAACAGACATCCTCTGATCTGTCCGGCAGTCTAAGGGGTAATTTCTGCCCGGTCGCAATTGTTAATATCAGTAAATCGGAGCGCTTCTATGTTTCCTTCACATCCCATGACATAATCCCGCATATAAGTGCCTTCCTCCCTGGTCATATACGCCGTTACAATCTGAAGGGCGCTGGCATGATATCCGTCCAGCGACATGTCAATTCCTTTTCGTTCATAACCCTCCAGTTCTGCAAACAGGTCCATATATGCCGTTTCATCCATTTTCATCTAATGTATACTCCTTTCCCTGCGGATTGTGATAAATAGCAGACACCGTCTCCAATTCCCATACGGAAGCATTCGTGACATACTTTTTCGGATCTGCGACGGGACAAAAGACAGCAGAATCCGCAGTGGTCTTCCAGATTAACCAGTCTCCTCTCGCTTCTGTCCGGATCTTCTATCCAAGATCCAAGATTAACAGAATTGCGCTTCACCTCCTCTCCTGCCGATTTTACTTATCAGGGGATACCGTCTTTTGTAAGTGCCATTATATTGCCCGTTTTCCGGGTTTTCAATGTGTTTTTTGTTCATAACCATATGGGATTTGTTGATAACCGACGTTCCATCCGCTCAGATATATTCTGCATTTATTCACTTCCCGTGAATAAATCTTCCGCCCGCCTGTCGAAAACCTCATCTGTCCCGGCAGTCCGAACAGCATCGCATGGAAAAGAGGTGGAAAAGTCGTTTCGTTAGTCTTTACATCTTTTTATTTTTTGTTTATACTAATCATGAGAATATGTATCTAAATCCGTTTTAGGCGCATATTATCTTATATAGTATAAGGATGTGATTACATGAAGATTGAGAAACTCAATGAAAATCAGATTCGTTGTACGCTGACACATGCTGATTTGGCCGCCCGCCATCTGAAACTGAGCGAGCTGGCCTATGGAACTGAGAAAGCCAAATCTTTATTTCGTGATATGATGCAGCAGGCTTCTTTTGATTTTGGATTCGAAGCCGAGAACATTCCTCTCATGATAGAGGCAATCCCCTCTTCCGCTGACTCGATTGTTCTCATTATCACCAAAGTGGAAGATCCCGAAGAACTGGATACGCGTTTTTCCAAATTTACCCCCTCCGGGGACACGGAACCGCTCAACACAGAAACTCTGGAGAAACTTCAGGGAGCAGACGAATTTATGAATCTGCTGAACAAGGTAAAAGAAGCTGCCGCCAGTACAAAAGCACCTGCGGAGGAACATACCGCCCGGACTTTTTCAATCCAGCTGTTTTCCTTTGAAACTCTGGACGGAGTTATTCAGGCTGCCCGCCTGATCGCCCCGATCTACAGCGGTGCCAACACATTATATAAGGATACCGGAAATGCCATGTTCATACTGGCGCTTGCTCCGTCTCCGCATTCTTCCGGTGAATTTAACAAGATCTGTAACATGCTTTCCGAATATGGTTCACCTGAAAAAGCAGACTCGACAGTTCTTGCATTTCTGGAAGAGCACTGCGAAATCATCGTATCAGCAAATGCCGTACAAAAATTATCCACACTCTGACAGACAGTGGATATCATAATAAAAAGTCCCGGACTCAAATGCCGGGACTTTTTATTATTCAGAATTTCTTCAATCGAATTCAAATTACTCTGCCGCTGCCATTGCCGCGTTGATTTTTTCAACGAGAAGAGCACTGTCAATTCCGTGAACCATAGCAGCCTCCTCAAGAGTTTCCATCTGAGAAGCCGGGCATCCCAGACAGTGCATTCCGATCTCCATCAGGATCGGTGCGCATCCTGGAAAAATATTGAGAAGCTCTCCGATTTTTGTATCTTTAGAAATCTGTGCCATTTCTATTTCCTCCTGACTTATAATAATATAAATGTTTCAGTGGATTCTATTATAATCCCTGTAAATTAAATTATCAACCGTGTTTTCTATTTTATACAGTCGGATCCCTGCCGGCTTTTCTGAATTTTCTGAATTTATCTCTTGATTTTTTCTGCTTTTTTGAATACTCAAAAGTCAAGAATCCAGCCGATTTTTTTCGACAAATTTACATTTTCATGACAACTCACCAAAACGTCCGTTCTTTTTCTTTAGCTGAGTAATTCACCAAAAACATATGTTTTTGTGTGGATAATGTGGATAACTCTGTGGAAACACTTACTTTTTCCACGTTTTTCATTGATTTCAATGTGGATAAGTTGAAAACTTTCTGATTTTCATTTTCGACGAGTTTTTACAAATCCAAACATTTTTGTGCATTTTGCTTATTATAATATTCCTTTATGTCGAAAACGGGAACCTCTGCATCCGCTTCCGAATACATCGTTCCCGTTCTGAATATTTTCACTGTGCCATTATTCAAATCACTCTTCTTACCGCAATGATATTTGCATAATCCGCATTACAGATTCCGATACCATCAGCCTCGTTCATCGCGTTTACAATGGTTCCGTCTCCCATATACAGACCGACATGTCCATCATACAGTATCAGATCGCCCGGCTGCGCTTCTTCATAGCTCACGCCGTAACCGGAATTTACCATATCATATGTGGTTCTCGGCAGACTGATTCCAAAATGCGCGTATACCGACTGGACGAATCCGGAGCAGTCAGCGCCATCAGTCAGACTGGTACCGCCCCAGACATAGGGATTTCCGATAAACTGGCAGGCATAGTCGATCACTGCCTGTCCTGTCACTGCAGTACCACTGCCAGCGGCAGCGACTGCCCCGCTCCCGGACCCGGCTGTTTCCTCTGCCGCAGTCTCATCCCCCGGGATCTGTGCCTCCTGTGCAGACGACTCCGCCTGTACAACTGCCTCTGCCTCACGGGCATTCCGCGCCTCTTCCTCTTCTCTTGTCTCCCCATAAGAATAAGAAGTCTGCGCTGTCACATACTCGCCTGATACCCAGCCGTCAATCGAACCGACCTGAACCGGATACCAGCCGTTCACCGGATCTCCGACTGTCTCATAACTGTCTCCCCGACTGATCTGAGCCAGAATATCGTACTCTGTCCCCTGTCCGGCTCTGACATTGAGAACATCTGCTTCAACGGTGACAGTATTATTTTCGTACTCTGACGAACACTGCCGGGCTTCCTCCCCGGTCAACAATGTATCCGCAGGCACATAGCCCTCCACCGAACCCGACTTTATTTTCGTCCAGCCATCCAGATACTCCAGCACCTGGGCCGCCGAATCCGCATACAGTTTGCCGACCCAGTCACTGTTTTCATCCGGTGCACTTCTGATATAGGTGTAATCACCTGTATCAGAAAATGCCATATTCAAATACTCTCCCTCTTCTGCTGGTACCAGATAGAGATTAATATTGTCTTTCACTTCTGTCTCGTAACATTGATCCAGTACCGATTCAATCCCTGCCGCCTGCACAAACGGCTGCTCATCAGCCTCCTCCGCCGATACGCGCAGCGCACTCCCCGGGATTATGATCATTCCCGCAAGTGCGGAAAGAACCATCTTTTGACTTATGTGTGTCTTTCCCATATAAAACCTCCTTGAAATTACTGCTTTATCTTTTGTAGGAAGTTCTAAATGTTACACATTTGTTAAATTTGTTACGTTGATATTATATCAATCCAAATGTGCAGTGTCAACCGATTCTGCCTTGTTTTCATTGACATTCATCGACATTTCATACTTTTTATTCTTATTTTATATATTCTTTTTTCGATTTTCCTTAATTATTTTGTAATATTTTCCCGAAATTATTCCTTCCTTATATTATCAGTTTCCGGCCTACGGATTTTTTGTAACAGTTCAGCCATGGAGTTGTCTGGGAGAAAAAATCATGCTCGCATGATTTTTCGAGCGGACAACTCCATGGCTGAACTGTTACGATTTTTTTAATATTTTTCATTTACCGGTTGACAAAACGACTTTGATATATTATATTTTAATTACAGTAATCGTTATCATTATTATATTGACAACGGTTCTCATTTAGAAATGAAAGGGGGATTCCCATTGGCAGCTTTGAAGTACAGTAGGCAACGAGAATCCATCAAACATTACCTGATGACAACCAAAGAGCATCCCACAGCCGACATGGTATATATGCATGTGAAGCAGGATTTTCCAAATATCAGTCTTGGCACTGTATACCGGAATCTAAATCTCCTCACAGACATTGGTGAGGCTGTGAAGATTTCCACACCTGACGGCGGATACCGATTTGATGGAAGGCTCGAACCGCACAATCATTTTTTATGTACAAAATGCGGACGATTACTGGATCTGGAGCTCGACATGAAAAGCATTGAGGAAGTGAATCGTCTGGCAGCGGAAAATTTTGACGGAATTATCACCTCCAGCTCCACACTCTTTTACGGGGAATGCAGTGACTGCATTAAAAAGTCATAACTATATATTTTAAAAAGAAAAGGAGAACAGAACTATGAAAAAATTTGTATGTACAGTATGTGGCTATGTTTACGAAGGAGAAGCTGCTCCGGCTGAATGTCCGGTTTGCCATGCTCCGGCTGAAAAATTCAAAGAGCAGACAGGCGAAATGACATGGGCTGCTGAGCATGTTGTAGGCGTTGCTCAGGGCGTAAGCGAAGACATCCTTGCTGACTTAAGAGCAAACTTCGAAGGAGAGTGCTCTGAAGTAGGTATGTATCTTGCAATGGCAAGAGTTGCTCACAGAGAAGGATATCCGGAAATCGGACTTTACTATGAAAAAGCAGCTTACGAAGAGGCTGAGCACGCTGCAAAATTCGCAGAACTGCTCGGTGAGGTAGTAACTGACAGCACAAAGAAAAACCTTGAGATGCGTGTAGAGGCTGAGAACGGTGCTACAGCTGGTAAAACTGATCTTGCAAAACGTGCAAAAGCAGCTAACCTTGACGCTATCCACGATACAGTACATGAGATGGCCAGAGACGAAGCTCGTCACGGAAAAGCATTCGCTGGTCTTCTGAAGAGATACTTCGGTTAATACCGGCACTTTTCTGACAGAGGAAAGTTTACGCAAGCACAATATAACAACACGAAATCTGAAGGCTGTTCCTCATAATTTCATATTTTCTGGGGAACAGCCTTTTTTACTCTCACGAGAAATTAAAAATTCACACCCGATGAGGAGGTAACGTTATGTCTAAATATGCAGGAACAAAAACAGAAAAAAATCTGATGGAGGCTTTTTCAGGTGAATCCCAGGCCCGCAACAAATATACCTATTATGCTTCTGCAGCCAGAAAAGCCGGCTTCGTACAGATGGCAAATATCTTCGAAGAGACAGCAAACCAGGAAAAAGAACATGCGAAAATGTGGTTTAAAGAATTCCACGGCATCGGAACTGTAGAGGAAAATCTGGCCGATGCTGCCGCAGGAGAAAATTACGAATGGACAGATATGTACAAACGTATGGCTGAAGAAGCCGAGGAAGAGGGGTTCCCGGAACTTGCAGCAAAATTCCGTGGAGTTGCTTCCGTAGAGGCTGCTCACGAGAAACGTTATCAGCGTCTTCTGGATCATTACCGCGAAGGAAAAACATTCAAGGACGAGGCTCCTCTCGGCTGGAAATGCGGAAATTGCGGATACATCTACGAAGGCGACGAAGCTCCGGAAATCTGCCCGGTATGCGCGCATCCGAAAGCTTACTTCGAGAGAAAAGCGGAGAATTACTAAAATCTTGATTTTTAAGAAAGAAACAAAAGATGCAAGCGAAAGATTTTCGACTTGCTGACGTCCAAAAACAGGAGACTGCATCACCATGCTGAGCCCACTTACTTCAAAGCTTTGAATGGATGTAACGCCGGAAAAGAAGAGACTGTATAAGCCATGCATTCAGAGCAGGAACGGAAGAAAAGCCTTCGTTCTGGATGTTAGAAAAAGCCAAATGCGAGTGCCTTTGCACGAACATTTGGCTTTTTTGTTACATCCATTCGAAGCTTTGATGGAGTGGGCTCAGCATGGCGTTACAGTCTCTTCTTTTCCGGCTTCTTCCGTTTAGCCGCCATCGCTCCTGCTCGAAAGTTCCCAATCAGAAAAATCAGGATTCAGCTTCTAAAATGGCCCATACCCGATTCCATAAGCGATCATAACCATCATGAAGGCGCTTATGATGAAGGCCAGATAGATCTTCCAGCAGAATTTCAGCCAGGAGCCGTAATCTACCCCGCACATGGAAAGCTGAACAAGGGAGCTTCCAGGCCAGAAGCTGTTTGTAATTCCGTCGCCATACTGATAAGTCAGTACGAGTACCTGCTGATTAATATGAAGGATCTCGCCCAGAGGCTGAAGAATCGGCATGACGATGACTGCTTTCCCGCTGCCCGAAACAACCAGAAAATTAAACAGTGTTACAAATATGAATATGATCAGCAATGCGAGAATTGCGCTTTTGTTTTCCAGCAGCGTGGACATTGCATGAACGATTGTATCCATAATACACGCCTGATTCATCAGAACTACAACGGACTGAGCCAGTCCCACCGCGAAAGCCGCGGCGAAAACTCTGACCGCGCCCTTGCAGAAGAGCTGACAGGCTTCGCTTGGTCCGATCCGGAAAATCAATGCCAGCAGGATGCCCATTATCACGTAGATCGCGGCGATCTGCGGAAAAGACCAGCCCAGCCTGATACAGCCGAATCCCTGTACGATAATGATAACCAGAAATACCAGGAGACCGAGCGCTTTTCGCAGGTTCATCTCCTCCATACCTGACATGTGCTCTTCTTTGTTCTGACTCATATATTCTTCACTCATCAGGCTGAGAGTGGGATCTTTTTTAATCTTTCTGCAGTAACTGTACAGGCCGATCAGACCGATGATATAAAATACGACCAGTCCCACCGCGCGGAATCCGATTCCGGAAAACAGCGGAAGCCCGACAATCTGCTGAGCCACACCTGTGGTAAACGTATTCATCAGTCCCGATGTAAATCCCACCGTACTTCCAACGATTGCCAGCGCGGTTCCGACCATACGGTCATAGCCCAGCGCGAAGCCGATGGTGACAGCCAGCGGATAGAATGGATATGCCGCCTCCCCGTAACCGAGCACACCGAAAATAACAAAGATCGTATAGAAAATGCAGACAACGGAGAACTCCTTTCCCTGCGTTCTCTTCAGAATCATTCCGATCCCTGCGCCGAACGCACCGCTTACCTCCAGAAGGTAAATCACTCCGGAGCTGATAAACAGCGTTCCCATGATCGTAGCGCCGTTTACAAATCCGGTATAAACAGCCTCGAAATAATCC
>CALWBC010000230.1 GCA_944375755.1 uncultured Mediterraneibacter sp.
CACGAACATCTGGTTCCGTCGTTACATCCATTCAAAGCTTTGAAGTAAGTGGGCGAAGCATGGTGATGCAGTCTCCTGTTTTTGAACGTCAGCCTGTCGAAAACGATTCACTCTCTGATTTTGTTTCCATCAGAAAAATCAGAATTTATTTACGCAGTATTTTTCACCCGGTATTCTTCTGGTGTCATCCCTGTAAATTTCTTGAAGATCCGGAAGAAATACTTCACGTTATCGTACCCCACGGACTTGGCGATCTGGTACATCTTTTTATCGGTCTGAGTAAGCAGTTCCTTTGATTTCGCGATTCTTACATTATTTAAATAATCCACGAATTTCTGTCCGGTTCTCTCTTTGAACAGGGTGCTCAGGTAGCTCCGGTTGATGTAGAACAGGGAGGAGAGATATTCCTGGGACAGCTCTTTCTGGTAATTTCTGCGGATATAGATCTGTATTTTTTCAATGACGTCATCGATGGCGTACACACTGTTTGGTTTAATCATATTGGTCAGGTTGAGGAAGAACTGCATGTAATATTTCATCAGTTCGTCCAGGGAGAAAATATGGTTTACTACGTTCTGCATACTGGCAGAAGATTTCAGTGATTCGGAGGTGTGGATATACTGATCCAGAATCTGACGGCACTGGTCGGAGAGCTGGTAGCAGTGGTATTTTACATCTGCCAGAGTACATCCGGGCACTGACTGGTAGAAAGAAAACAGTTCTTTTATCAGTGTTTTTACTTCCGTGTCCATACCGGCTTCAATTCGGAAGAGGAGCACGTCTTCTTTGTCCCATGTAATGGTATGCGTATCCTCCTGACCGTCATAATAATAGCAGACTGGGGCGTCCGGGCAGATGAGCTGGTGGTCAAGGGCGGTTACGGCTTCTGTGTATGCGGAGGAGAGATCCAGAATGGAGCTGTGGGTGGCGCTGATTCCAACGGTTATGGAAGCTCCCGGCTCCCGGATCTGGGGCAGAAGCGTCTCCAGTGTCTGGTCGATGACACGTCCGCCGTGAAGAGGATCCTGTTTTGGCACAAACAGGAGAAAAATCCCCAGATTTTCACTGGCCGGGCTCTCGAAGTAGAGCAGAAGATCCTCAAAACCAAGTTCGTTCAGTATATTTTCCATGGAATTGGCGGAGATGGTCTCCGTACATTCAAATGTAAGCAGGCACAGATCGTGGTTCTCGAAGAGATAGCTCAGCTTCTGGGAGGTCAGGTGGGTTTCGGCGGTCTGGTAGCCGAGAATCAGATTTTTGATTACCTGCAGGTCATACTCGTACTGAACCTGTTCCTTCTCCTGTTCCGTGGATCTGATCTGATTCTGGATGGAGGAGCGGTCTTCGATCCGCGCGATGGCTTTCAGAACGACTTCCTTGATCGCGTCTCTGCTGAACGGCTTCAGCAGATACTCCAGCGCATTTGCAGAGATGGCCTGTTTGATATAATCGAAATCCCGATACCCGCTGATTACAATCAGAGGAAGCCTGGGATAGTGCTCAGCCAGATAGGGGAGAAGCTGCATGCCGCCCATCTCCGGCATCTGCATGTCCAGTATGACAAAATCAGGGTGAAGCTGTTCGACCAGCTGAATTCCGCTGTTTCCGTCCGCTGCTTCGCCGATGCATTCCACCTGGTCTTTTAAGATCTCAAGCTTTTTGACTGTTCCTTTCCGGATCAGTTCTTCATCGTCAATAATCACATATGAATACATGTCTGCTTACCTCCCTGTTTTAGTTTCCGCGTCCGGGCTGCCGGCGGATGCCTGAAGAACCGGAATTTTAATTGTGATGGATGTGCCGTTCCCCGGTGAGCTTTCCAGCGACAGTCCGTAGCCCTTTCCATAGTAAAGCTCGATTCTTGAGTGGATGTTTTTCAGTCCGATTCCCTGTTTGTTTCTGTGTCCGAGTTCGGTGAAAGAAGCCTCTTCGCTTAATTTGGAGCGGAGATCTTCGAGGACATCCTGTGTCATGCCCTGTCCGTTGTCCGATACGGTAATGTAGAGAACCGCCTGTTCTTTTCTGGCGTGTATCGTGATATTGTCCCCGGCGGTACAGTAGTTGAGGCCGTGGTAGAAAGAGTTTTCCACAAGTGGCTGCAGGATCAGCTTCAGGACTTTCTGCTGATACAGTTCTTCCGGAACGTTCAGGGTCAGGGTGAATTTGTTGCTGAACCGGATCGACTGGATGGAGACATAGTCTTTCACATGATTGATCTCATCTCGCAGAGTGACGATTTCACTGGGCGTTTTGATTGCGTAGCGGAACATATTTCCGAGTGCCAGAGACATGGTTGCGATGTCCTCGTTCTCATCGATCTCCGCCATGCTGTTGATGGACTCAAGTGTGTTGAACAGGAAATGGGAGTTGATCCTTGCTTCCAGCGATTTCATCTGGGCGTCCAGTATGTTCAGTTTGTCCTGATAGTCCCGTTTGATGGACGCGTTCAGTTCCTCCAGCATGTTTGCGTATTCATTATAAAGTGTGCCGATCTCATCCGTGCGGTTCATGTACGGGCTGTAGAAGGACAGATCCTTCCCCTGATGGGACATGGTGCGGCTCAGCTCCTCCAGAGGCCGGACCATGTTCTTGCTGACAACATATGCCAGGACTAGGAAGAACAGGATGCAGGTGAATGCCACCGCAAGGAGCAGAGCGCTGGTCAGGCTGAATTCCTCATAAAGACTGTCATAGTTAAAAGCAGCGGTCAGTTCCAGTGAGTTTACCGTAAGGTCGGTTTTCCGGACCTGCAGATCGGAACTGGCAAAGGTGTCCGGAAGTTCGTCAATATTGGAATACAGAGTATAGTTCGTCTCTTTGCTGCTGATATACAGAAGCGTGGAGTCAGGCATTGTATTGACCGTACTCAGATCAAAGATCTCCGGGTCGCAGGAGACCAGGATCACCCCCAGAAATTCATCCGTGTACAGATCGTTGATGGTCAGGGAAAAATAAACGGCGTCCTTTACGTCACCGATGAACATTTCGGGATCCATTATGGAATTGATATAAAAGTGCCCGTTCTGCGCCAGTGTATTTTCATACCAGTTCTGTCCTGCGGGACTGTACCCGCTCCGGATCGTGTTGGCGGACTGGGAACAGCTGAAATTCACATCGGAAGGTGTGAAGATATAGATTCCGGTAATATAATCATAGGAAGCCATGATATTCTGGAATACCGCATTTAAGTGCTGGGTCGTGCGGAACACGTCGTAGGAAGTGAAATCAGGATCAGGTTCCGCGTAGGGCCGCAGGTTTTCGATGACGGAGTAATCATTTTCATTTGCGTAAAAGGTCAGATAACTGATGCTTGTCTGAATGGTGCTCAGCACGTTGTTTGTGGAAGCGACGGCATTCTGAAACAGATTTTCCGAGAGCTCATCCATTCTTTCATATGTAATGTCGCGATAGCGCACATAGGAATACTGCGTCAGAATGAGAAGCGGTATGATCGCGAGTATGGAAAAAATCAGAAAAAATCTGGTGCGAAGTTTCATAATTATGATTCCTCCTGTGTCCGGTAACATCTGAAAAAAGTATACCATAATTTCCGACAAAAGTATACCGTCAGTGTGCTAACATATAAATCAATAAGAAATGTTTCGAAGGGAGGAAACAAAAAGTATGAAAGCAAAAAAAGTAGTATCAATGTTGTGTGTCGGCGCAATGGCAGCGACCATGCTCGCAGGATGCGGTGGCGGCGGCTCCGATAAGAGCAGTTCAAGCGAAGCGGCGTCTTCCGGACCGTATGATGAGCAGGCGATTGAGAATGCAGGCGATATCACAATCACAATGATGGTATCCGGTGTGGCTACGGAGAACGATTTCGAGACAGAGGTTCTTCCGGAGCTTGTGAAAGAAAAATGGCCGAACGTAACTCTTGAGGTTACAAAACTTCCGGATGACAACTACTACACAACTCTGAAGTCAAGATTATCTTCAGGCGAGTGCCCGGACATCATCCTGACACAGCCGATGTACGCAGGAGCAAATGCCTGCTACACACTGGCGGACGCAGGATACCTCGCACCGCTGAACGACCTGAAATGGGCTGAGAAGATGAGTGATCTTTCCGCTGTTACATATGACGACAATATCGTAACATGTACGGCCGGCGTTTCAATCCTCGGCGTATATTACAACAAGGATATGTTCGCGGAGTGCGGCATCACAGAAGAGCCGAAGACATGGGATGAATTCCTCGATGACTGCGCAACTCTGAAAGACAACGGATATCAGCCGATTGTAATGGGTGACAAGGATATGTACGTAATGCAGTTTGGTCTGTATCAGATCGCCTGCAACGAAGTATATGCAGAGAACCCGGATTATGATGATCAGTTAAGAACAGGTGACACACACTTCACAGATGAAGGCACATGGGACAAAGTTCTTGAGATGTACGACGAACTCTATGAGAACGGATACATCGATGCTTCCCAGTCACTTGGTATCGGAGCTTCCCAGGCAATCCAGTCATTTATTGACGGTAACGCTGCTATGACAATCGACGGTTCCTTCAACGCACCGGCTCTTATGGCAGAAGGCGCGGCAGGAGCATTTGAGAGAGGCTACTTCCCGATTCCGGCAGAGTCAGGCGATACATATACAGCTACCTGCCTGTCAGCAGGATACAGCATCTACTCAGGATCCAAATACATTGATGAGTGTAAAGAACTCCTTGACTACTGGTTCGATGGTGAGTCTGACATCTGGCAGGCATACCTTGCAACAGGTAAGATCATCGCTACATACGGCGAAGGATCAGACCAGACAGCAAACTACGAGCTCTTCGCTCCGTTCGTAGATCTGATGAACGAAGGCAAAGCATTCCACTGGTGCAATCAGGCTTGGCCGTCAGGAACAGAGACAACAATGGAAGAGAAGTTCGGCGAGCTGATCGGCGGACAGGGAACAACAGTTCAGGATATTACACAGGAAATGCAGACAAGGTTCGAGGACCTGATGTAATCGGGAGATTCGCGGAGAGCGAATTCTGAAAGAAGAATAATGTAATTTAAAAAGACCGGCTGCTTTGGCTCATGGAATGAGAGGCCAGAGCAGCCCCTTTTCAGAAAGGGGAAGCCTAAATGGAGAAGAAAAGGAAGAAAAAGAAAGGGAATATATCGCTTGTATTTACAAACAGGATGTATGTGTTCCTGATTCCGGCACTGCTGTTTTTCCTTATATTGTGGATTTATCCTCTGCTGCAGCTGTTCTACTACAGCATTACGGATTTTAACGGCATCAACTATGATTTTGACTATGTCGGTTTTGAAAACTTTTCAAGAATATTTGAAAACGGTTCCATGGTAAATGCGATCAAGAACACTCTGATCTACGCGGTTGTAGTAGTTGTACTGAGCAACCTGATCGGTCTTGGCATCGCGATCGCCCTGAACACCAGGATTCACTTCAAGGGAATCTTCCGTACATGTGCCTATTTTCCGGCACTGTTCAGCGCAATCGTTGTCGGATTTATCTGGTCTTACGTATACATGCCGACCAATGGTATGATCGCAGGCCTTCTCGACATGTTCGGAATGGACGGAAGCAAGTTCAATCCGCTGGGAAGCTTCACGGTGGCGCTGTTCGCAATCGCGATCGTGGAAGTGTGGAAGGGATTCGGTACAACGATGATCATCTACCTGGCAGGTCTTCAGACCGTAGATGAAAGCCTTCTTGAGGCAGGAAGAATCGATGGATGTAACGAGTGGCAGCTGACAAGATTTGTCAAACTCCCGCTGATTTCCTCCACGATTACAATCAACGTAATCCTAAATGTAATCGCCGGACTGAAAGCATTCGACTATTCCTTCATCATGACAAACGGAGGCCCGGGAAGTTCGACAAGAACCCTGATGTTCCAGATCTATCAGATGGCATTTACAGACCAGCAGATGGGACGTGCGAGTGCATTCTCAGTCGTATCGTTCTTCGTGATTATTGTAATCACCGTATTTATGCTGTTCTTCATGAATAAGAGGGAGGTGGAATTATAATGGCATTCAGAAGAAAAAAAGACGACCGCGAAGTCGAAACTTATATGAAGCTTACACCGAAATCATTCCTCTTATATCTGGTGATTATTGTTTTCTGTATTATTATAATTTCACCGCTGGTAATCGTATTTTCCAGTTCTTTAAGAACACCGGAAAATCAGGTGTCACCGCTGAATCTGTTCATTGAATTCTCTCTGGCAAGTTACCAGAAAGCGTTCACGAACATGAACTACCCGATGGAGTTCTTAAACAGCTTTATCACAACGGCAGGTTCCGTGCTTGTGATCGTGATTATCGCCACGATGGCAGCATACCCGATCGGAAGGATCAAATCAAAACTCGCGAGATTTATGTATTTCTTCTTTATCTCCGGTCTGATCATTCCGTCACAGATGGTTATCGTGCCGATCGCGCAGACACTGTCAAGACTTGGCATTCCGAACACAAGATTTACACCGATGCTGATGTTTATCACCTGTTCACTTCCGTTCTCCGTATTCCTGTACTCGGGATTTATGAAGAGCGTACCGGTGGAGATTGAGGAGTCCGCATACATGGACGGAGCATCCCTGTTCAAACGATTTACAACGATTGTATTCCCGCTGCTGAAACCGGCGACCGTATCTACGATCATCACACAGGGACTCTGGATCTGGAACGACTACTTCTATCCGATGGTATTTATCACAAGGAAAGAGCAGTACTCACTGCCGGTCGGCATGCTGCAGTTCCTGGGTGATAAGGAGAACCCGGCGCAGTGGAATATCCTGTTCGCAGCCTGCGTACTCTGTGCGCTGCCGCTGATCATCATATTCATGGCACTGCAGAAACAGTTCATCAACGGTATTGCGGCCGGAGCTGTCAAGGGTTAAAATAGAATAAAAAACTAAAAGGATAAACTTATGAAGCAGGGAAATTGGAGAAAAAAACTGGAATATTTCTGGATGTATTACAAGATTCCGTTTCTGGCTGTCCTGGGGGTATGTATCGTGATTGCGTATTTCGGATACGCCAAGATCACCGAGAAGGAATCCGCGTTCAACGCGATCCTTCTTGACATCCATACCAACACGCAGGAGGAAGTGCTGGAAGAAGAGTTTGCGGACTATGCGGGAATCAATACGAAGGAATATGACGTTCTGATCTCCACTTCCCTGCTTTTTTCTGACGCTTCTTCCGGAAACTACGCGATGACAAGCCTTGCGAGGCTGTACACGCAGATCGGTACGGAAGAGCTGGATGTGTGTATGATGCTGGAGGATGATTTCACGGAATATGCCGGAGCGGACGCTTTCATGGATCTGAGGGATGTGTTTACGGAGGAGGAACTTGCCCGGTTCCCGAAACTCTATGAAGATGATGACGGCCGCGTTCTCGGCGTGTACAACGAAGGGCTGGAGAAACTTCAGGAGATAGAAGGATATTCGGGTGAAGTAAGTGTCGCGGGTATCCTTTACAATTCAAATCATGTGGATACGGCAAAAGAATTTTTAGAGTATCTGTTGGAGGGATAGAGATGAGCATATTTTCAACGGAAGGAAAACTGGCAGGATTTTTAAACCGGGTGGGGGATCTGATTCTGTTAAATATACTGACGGCGGTGTGTATGATCCCGGTCATTACCGCAGGAGCCGCTCTTACCTCCATGTATGAGCTGACGCTGAAAATGGTAAAGAACGAGGAGGGACCCATTATATCGTCCTATTTTCTGGCTTTTAAGAACAATTTTAAGAAATCCACGCTGATCTGGCTGATCGGAGGGGGAATCTGTCTGTTCCTTGTGCTGGATATCTATCTGCTGAACAGTCTGGACGCTTCCTGGATCATGTATTACAAGATCGTGCTGTTTGTTCTCATGGCAGTGGTTCTGATGTTCACCATATTTGCCCTTGTCACTGCGGCGAGATTTGAGAACACTTTGAAGAACACGATCAAGAACGGAGTTCTCTTCTGCGTGATTCATTTCCTGAAATCCATTCTCATGTTTGTGGTAATGCTGCTTCCGGTGGCGCTCCTGTTTATCTCCTACAGGTTCTGGAGCGTGATTGTACTGATCGGAATCTCCGGGCCGGCCTATCTGACAAGCATCTATTTCCGCAGTCTGTTTAAAGATTTTGAAAAAGAATAATCAGGAGAATTGATGATGATTATGATAGAAAGAATTAAAATCAATTATCAGGATAACCCTGTCGGAATCAGGGAAATTGAGGACATCAGCTGGTCATTCTGGTCTGATGAGAGAAATGTTTTCCAGAAAGGGTATCAGCTTCAGATCGCCGGAGATGAGGGATTCACTGATATCCTGTATGACAGTGGAAACGTGGAAAGCAGTGACAGCGCTCATGTCACCGCGGAGAAAATGAACGGAAAACTGAGTTCTTCCACTGTATATTATGTGCGTGTGAAGGCGGACACGACCGGCGGGGAGACCGGGTGGACAAAGGCGTCGTTTGTGACGGCCCTCCTGAGCGCGGAAGAGTGGAGCGCTCCGTTTATTACAATCGAAAAAGAGGAAGAAAAAGACGAAAGCCGGGGCTCTTATCTGAGAAAAGAGATCCGGCTAAAAAAACAGATAAAATCCGCTTATGCGTACACAACAGCCCTTGGACTGTATCATTTCTACATCAACGGAGAGCGGATCGGAAGGGATGAATTCACGCCCGGATGGACGTCTTACAACAAACATCTTCTCTATCAGATCTATGATGTGACAGAACAGCTGAGCGAGGGGACGAACACCCTGGGAGCCATGATCGGAGCCGGCTGGTATAAAGGTGACATGGGATTCCGGCGCGTGAGAAATCATTACGGAAAGAGAGCGGCTTTCTCCTGTGTCCTGAAGGTTGTGTATGAGGATGGAAGCGAGGAGACATTCGGCACGGACCCGGAGTGGAAAGGCACGTATTCACCCGTTCTTTTCTCAGAGATCTATGACGGAGAGACCTATGACGCGCGGATGGAGATTGACGGATGGAGTGAAAACGGCTGCGATGACTCCGGATGGAAGTCAGTTTCGGAAGTTCCGTTTGATACTTCCGTGCTGTCGCCTCAGAGCGGATGCCGGGTAAGGGTGATTGACCGGATTCCTGCGCAGCGGCTTTTCCGGACGCCCCAGGGGGACACGGTGATTGATTTCGGACAGAACATGACGGGATGGATTGAATTCCGGGTAAAAGGAAAAGCAGGGGACAAAGTGGTGCTCAACTGTTTCGAAGTGCTGGACGCGGACGGAAATGTCTATCTTGACAACCTGCGGACAGCGAAGGAAACCGTGACCTATATCTGCAGGGATGAGAAGGAAGCGGTGTTCCATGAGAACTTTTCCTTCCAGGGATTCCAGTACGCAAGGATCGCTTACTGGCCGGGTGAGCCGAGAGTGGATGATTTTACCGCGTATACGGTGCACTCGGATATGGCGATGGCGGGATCCTTCGAGTGTTCCAATCCGGATGTGAATCAGCTCCATCACAACATCCTGTGGGGAATGAAGGGCAATTTCCTTGATGTGCCCACCGACTGTCCTCAGAGAGACGAGCGTCTGGGATGGACCGGGGACGCTCAGATCTTCTGCCGCACGGCGACCTATCTGATGGACACCTATATGTTCTATCGGAAATGGCTTGTGGATATGGCGGCAGATCAGCTGGAGAACGGCGGTGTGCCCCATGTGATCCCGGATGTACTGATCGGAAAGGCGGGGGATGACAAGATCATGAAGGACGGGGATCACTCCGCTGCGGCATGGGCGGACGCGGACGTGATCATCCCCTGGACCATGTATCTGATGTATGGGGATACCACTGTGATCAGAAAACAGTATGACAGCATGAAAAAATGGATCGGATTCATGCGGGAGCATTCGGAAGGAAACATCTGGAACTATCAGCTCCAGTTCGGCGACTGGGTGGCGCTTGATGCCGAGGAGGGCAGCTATTTTGGCGCTACGCCCAATGACCTGACCTGTACGGCTTATTACGCGTACTCTACCATGCTGTTCGCGAAGATGGCGGCGATTATCGGAGAGACGGAGGATGCGGAAGAGTACGGAAAGCTCTATGAGGAAATCAGAAAGACCTATCAGGATACTTTCTTTGAGAACGGGCATCTCAGGGCGCAGACTCAGACCACTCAGATTGTGTCCCTTTACTTTAACCTCGTGCCGGAGGAAGACCGGGAAAATGTAACCCGGGATCTGCTGAAGCTTCTGGCGAAAGAGAACGGCCACCTGGTTACAGGATTTGTCGGAACGCCTTATTTCTGCCATGCGTTAAGCCAGAACGGCCACACGAAGGAAGCCTACGAGCTGCTGCTGAAGGATGATTTCCCGTCATGGCTCTATCAGGTGAAACAGGGGGCTACCACCGTGTGGGAACACTGGGACGGGAAGAAACCGGACGGAACCATGTGGAGTCCGGACATGAACTCCTTCAATCACTATGCGTACGGCGCGGTGGCGGAGTGGATCTACCGTGTTGCGGCGGGAATCGAAGTGAAGGAAGACGGGGCAGGATTCAGAAAATTTATACTGGAGCCCCATCCGGGCGGCGGATTTACATATATGAAGGCGTCACATCAGTGTCTGTATGGTCAGATCCGTTCCGAGTGGGAACAAAAGGGCGCGAAACTGATCCTGAATGTGGAAGTGCCCTGCAATACAACAGCAGTGATCCGTCCCTGCGGTATCCGCGGCGTGGAAGACGCGGACGGCCTGACATTTGAAAAGACAGGGGCTGGCCTGCAGGCAGAGGCGGGATCCGGTACCTACCGGATCGTATGTACTATGACGGAAGAATAGAATAACTGGATAAATGAGGTAAAAATCAATGGAAAAAAAGATATGGAAAGCGCCAAAAGAGGCGGAAATTCTCGATGAAGCCCAGACACCCCTCTGGTTCTGGAATGACAAGCTGGAAACCGGAGAGCTGAAACGGCAGTTAAAACTCCAGACAGAGATCGGCGTCAAGTGTACCGATCCCCATGCCCGGCCAAACGGCGGAGAAGGGTATATCGGCGGATATCTGGATGATGAGTGGTTTGGAAATATCAAGACGACCCTGGACTATAAAAAAGAGCACGGCGAGAAGATGTGGATCTACGATGAGCTGGCGTGGCCGGCAGGAACCTGCAATCTGACCATT
>CALWBC010000231.1 GCA_944375755.1 uncultured Mediterraneibacter sp.
CCCTCCGGTCGTGTTGTCGATCTTCATGCTTCTTCCCAGCAGATCGTCCGCGTTAAGCTGATCCGGCCCGATCATGGTAGAGCTGTCCACCGTATAGAAGTTGCTCAGAAGATAGTCAAAATCTCTCAGTTTTTCAATGGACATGTCAACGGTCGGAGTGACAGGCGCCTGCGCGGCCGCTTCGGATTCATCCGGTTCTCCCACCAGATTGCCGTTTTCATCCACCGCGTTCTCGTCGTTTGCCTGAGCCTGAAGGATCCTCGCCAGTGTCTCCTCATCCTCGATGGAGGGATCACTCTGCGCATGATCCTCGGCGTAGCGGACAAGAGGGAGCCATGCAAGCGCCTTTTCTCTGATCCACTCCCCGGCATTCACTCCGGGCGGATCATCCGCCCAGACAAAGCCGGGCATGTACATCTCTTCCGCCCACAGTAGAATCCGATTCTGAAAATGATATCTCCAGTTTCCGTCAAACCCATTCGTACTGATAACCATCACGCACACTGTAGTCAGCAGGGCAAGCGCAGCCATCCCCGCCTGCCTTACATTTCTTTGAAATAACCGGTCCATGAAATCCGCAGCATCTCCTTTTCTGGTTCTCCTGAAATTCTATGCCGCGTATTTCCGGCTTATGACTGACTGGTAAACAGCATATTGATCGCCTCGGATATGGTATGACTGATCTGATGCACCATCTCATCCACATCCTTTGGAGTCATAAACATTCCATTTAAATGAGGCGCAATCAGCTCTTTCACGAATTCATATTTTTCGCATTCATTGTAAGATTTCAGCACCTCCCCTACCCCCTTCAGAGAATCTGAAGTCTCCATGGCACGGATCAGATTCTCCATCGTGTCACTGACGATCGTGGCCGCATCGACAACTGTAGGGACACCGATTCCAATAACGGGAACTCCCACGGACTCCCGGTTCATGCCGCTTCTGTGGTTGCCCACACCGGACCCCGGATGAATTCCGGTATCCGCGATCTGCACCGTCCGGTTCAGCCGCCGGCTGTTCCTGGCAGCGAGCGCGTCCACTGCAATCACGATATCCGGATTTGTCTCCGCAACGATTCCCCGGACAATCTCCGCACTTTCCATTCCGGTCTGCCCCATGACGCCGGGCACAACAGCGCTTACCATACAGGCGTGCTCCATGCCCATGGCGTATTTTCCATATTCCTTTACAATATGCCTGGTAACAGAAAGATGATCCGCCACAAAAGGTCCCAGCGCATCCGGCGTCACGTCCCGGTTTCCAAGCCCCACCACAAGGACCGACAGATCTTCCGACCGTTTTTTCTTCTCTTTATCAATATTCTTATCAATCAGCCTGCGGATCTGTCGGGACAGTTCCCTTGCGATCTCCATATGAAGTTCCTCGTCCGGCACCGCCAGATTGGGCGTCTCCAGGGTCAGATAGGTTCCCACCGGTTTTCCCATTGCCTTCGCCCCGTTTTCCGTACAAATCTCCACGCGGGTCAGCCGCATCTCCCGCTCCTCATCACAGCTCTCCTCAAGAATCACTCCCTGTATTTCCACATCATCCGACTCAAAGCGCTCTTTCTCCTCCAGAGCAAGATCCGTCCTCACACTGTAATTTCTCACCATGACTCATCCTCACTTTATCACTTACTGGGCATTGCGGTTTATAACAGTTCACCCCGCTCCATGGCTGAACTGATACATAGTTTTTGCAATATTTCTCAAATTATGTATTGACAACACCGTCCCCTTAGAATAAAATGAATGAGTATGTTCCAGCGGAGCGTCCGTGTCCGAATCCGCCGGGACACATGATTCAAATTTGAAAGTTCATGTTATTATTTGGAGGTGTACAGATTGGCTAACATTAAGTCTGCTAAGAAAAGAATTTTAGTAAACGAGACAAAGGCTGCAAGAAACAAAGCAATCAAATCAAGAGTAAAAACTGCTGTAAAGAAAGTAGAAGCTGCAGTTGCTCAGAAAGACGCAGAGGCTGCTAAGACTGCTCTGCACGCAGCTATCGTCGAGATTTCCAAAGCAGGAAGCAAGGGTGTTTATCACAAGAAAACTGTTTCCAGAAAGATTTCTCGTCTGTCAAAAGCTGTAAACGCTATTGCTTAATTTATTATAGAGAGAAACTTACAAGGCATCCGCTACCGTCAGGCGGATGCCTTTTTTATGTTTCCTATTCTTACAGTATTTCTTATTCTTACAGTATCAAAACATCATCATAACGTCTTAGGGCTGCCGCTTCCCTGTCCGCTTCCGCACAGATGTGCGGAGCTTTCCTCTCAGCCGCCCCTGATTACAGTCTGGCATAACCGAAACTGTTAATAATTCCGTCCAGCCGGACACCTGCCCTGCACATCGGACACTCATGCGCATTGTACACATGATAATCCGGAAGATCCGAGCTGGTAAAAATCGTCTTGACCTCCATTCCCGCTATCTTTGAAATAGCACTGAACACAGCACAGATTCCGCAGACCGTTCCGCCATAATAGAGAACAGACTCAATCGCCTGCATGGTCAGTGTTCCGGTCGCCATGGAATCTGTCAGCACCAGAACCTGTTTCCCGTAGATCATCCTCTGGCTGTTCTCCCGGAAAAGGATCTGCCCCGTAGAATCAAACTCCGGCGTCACTATGGAAATATTATTTCCCGCACTCATGGAAACATTCGAATCATCCGCCAGTGACTCCGCCATAAACGTCCCGATCACTTCCGTATTTTTTAGGCAGACAATCGTATCCACCATGGTATTGGTCATATACTCCGCCGCCAGTGTCCGCGCGGTCTCACGCGCGTTATTGTGGCGGCACTTCACAGTGGACATGTCAATATACGTATTGACATGCGAATTCTTCGTGGCAAAATGTCCGCTCAGCATCTTAATACGCGCCTTCGGATTCTTCGTTGACCGCAAGTTTACAAATCTTTCATCCATACTGTTCAACTCCCTTCTCTGTCTTTTCCGCATCTTGCGCTGCCGAAGCAGCATTACCTGAACCTATTTTACCACAGAGAAGCCGATCTGTCAGTACTTCAGCTATTTCGTGCCTGAATGTTGTTTTCATCAGAAACCTTTCCGTTAATGAATTAAACAACTGCCTTTTCTTTCAGTGTCGGCCACACGGTAATCAGCATGGTCACAAAGCTCGCTGTTCCTCCGATCACATTGGATATCGGTTCTGCCAGAAACACTCCATTCGTCCCGAGTCCTCCGATCATCGGCAGCAGAAGCGTCAGCGGAACGACGATGATCACCTTTCGGAACAGGGAGAAAAACACCGCCTGCTTCGGGCGGTTCAGCGCCACATAGGTGGACTGTCCCGCGAACTGAAGCGACATCATGAAAATTCCGCAGAAATAGATGCGCATGGCAGGAATTCCCTGACGGATCAGATCCTGTTCCTGGGTAAACAGATGAAGGAAAAATCTCGGTTCAAAGAACAGAACCGCCCACATGACAACCGAGAAGATAATACATCCGGCAGTCATAAACTTGACCGCTGACTTCACCCGCTTATAGCATCCGGCGCCGTAGTTGTATCCGATCACCGGCTGTGCTCCGGAGGTCAGACCGTTTACCGGCATGGTAATAATCTCCCGCACGGAATTGATCACTGTCATAATTCCCACATAGAGATCTCCGCCGTGTCTCGCAAGCACGGCGTTGCACACGATCTGTACCGTGCCGTTTGTCACCGACATGACGAATCCCGATGTTCCCAGAAGTGTGATCCCCCTGACAAGAGACAGATCCGGTTTCAGAGAATCCATGGTCAACCGGAGGAGCGCTTTCTTCCCGGTCAGAAATTTAAGCACCCACAACGCGGATGCCCCCTGTGAAATAATGGTGGCAATCGCCGCTCCCCGCACTCCCATTCCGAACACGAAGATAAAGATGGGATCCAGTATAATGTTCATTACGGCTCCGAGCAGAACCGTCAGCATTCCCATCCTTCCGAACCCCTGGGCATTGATAAAATTGTTCAT
>CALWBC010000232.1 GCA_944375755.1 uncultured Mediterraneibacter sp.
AAAAAATTTGGCGAGTTCCGGGATGATCCGGATTTTGAGCTGCTGGTTCAGGATGTGTGTACTCCTGTTGAGAGAAAATGGGAGCATCTTGACTTTATCATTCACGCGGCGGGAAACGCGAGTCCCCAGTTTATTCTGAATGATCCGGTGGGAATCATCAATGCGAACACGACAGGAACAATGAATGTCATGGAACTGGCGAAGGATTATCGCGCAAGAGTGCTTTATACATCGACCCGTGAAGTTTACGGCAAAATGGATGAAACGCTCACAAGCATCCGGGAGGATTCCTTCGGGGCGCTTGACCCGATGGAGAGGCGGTCCTGTTATCCGGAGAGCAAACGTGTCGCGGAGAGTATTCTCCAGGGATATCATTTTCAGTATGGTGTGGAGTCAGTTGTGGCAAGAATTGCTCATTCCTATGGTCCGGGTATGATCATCGACAATGACGGCCGGGTGATGTCAGATTTTATTTCCGATGTGGTTCACGGCCGGGATATTGTCATGAAGAGTACCGGTGACGCGGTACGTGCTTTCTGTTATATTACGGATGCCATATCCGCACTTCTGACTCTTTTGCTGAAAGGAAAGGCGGGAGAAGCCTATAATGTGGCTAACGAGACGGAACCCGTACCTATCCGTGAGGCTGCGCAGATGCTGGTTTCCTTGTTCCCTGAGCGAGGGCTGAAAGTGGTCTTTGACATTCCGGAGGAGATGAGCCAGGGGTACAGCAAGATGGGAAGAGTGGCGCTGGATACCGGAAAGCTGGAGGCGCTGGGCTGGAAACCGTCGGTTTCCCTGAAGGACGGGATGAAGCGGACGGTGGAGAGCTTTCAGTAAGAAATAGGGAAAAAGGAGTAAAGTGGCAATGAAGAACAGTTTTCAGAAAATCAGGACATTTGTGGAGAAGAACGGATTCAGAGCATTATGTATACTGATTGCGGCGGTAATTCTGATTCTTGGTCTGCGTTATACTTATGCTCTCATAGTAAGACCGAACGCAGGAAAAGCACAGCGACTGATTTCCGTTCAGTATAATGTTCCTCACAGAGAGATGAAAAACGGCAGTGTTGCGGAACAGAATTTTCAGGTTTCAGAACGGATTGAGTATTTTGATATCAATTTTTTTAAGAATTCCGGGAAATCAGAAAAAGGGCAGGCTGACACAGAAAAGTGGGAGAAAGAGCATGCTGATGACCGGGTAAACGTTGAGCTTCGCAAAAATGAAGGAGACGTTCTGATCCAGAGCTGGGAGCTGCAATCGGCAGATGTTTCCGAAGGAATGAACCGTTTTCAAATAGACAATCCAAAGGAAGAACCGGACGCAGGAGAATATACAATACGGATGGAGTTCAGGGGGGCAAGCCGAATCAGCAGTATAGGCGTATGTGTGTCGGATATTAATCAGTATAATAAAGGCTGCCTTGCCATTGATGGAAAGGAGAAGGGGATTGATCTGTCGTTTACTGTTTATGGCGGAGATAATTCCTTCCTTCTGGTAATATTTGTGACTGCCGCGGCGTTCCTTCTGGCGGGAGCAGGAGTGATCCTTTACTTTGCTTTTAAAGTGAAGGTGAAGATGGAAAAACTTTTTCTTCTTATGGCGGTTATCCTTGGAATCGGACACATTTTTCTGATGCCGGCGTATTCTACGCCGGATGAGAGGGGACATTTTTCAACCGCATATTATTATTCCAATATACTGATGGGAGAAGAGCCGGTTGATGAAGAAGGAAACGTGCTGGTTCGGAATGAGGATCTGCTCCTGAATGTAGAAAATATCAGGCCGAGCAGCGCAACTTACGGATTGATTGTGGACAACCTGTTTGAGGGGAGTACAGATAATACAATGGTTTCCTATGACAGACCTCCTCTGCAGGCTTCCTTCTGGGCATACCTGCCGCAGATTATCGGAATTACGATTGCAAGGCTGCTGAACATGGGTAACATCGCTCTGCTTCTTTTAAGCAGACTTCTTGCGCTGGCGTTCTATACGACATGTACTTATTTTGCGATTAGGCTGATTCCGTTCGGGAAGTGCACCATGCTGGCGGTCGCGCTGCTTCCAATGGCGCTTGAGGAGGGAAGTTCCTTTTCATATGATATGACTGTAAATGCGCTGTCATTTCTGTTTATCGGCTATGTACTCTGTTTAGCGTATGACAGAAAAGGCGCGTCAGTAAAAGACTGGATCAGGATGGCGGTTCTTATGTTTTTCATGGCTCCGATTAAAGTTGTGTACGTACTTCTTGCTCCGCTGTGTCTGATCATACCAGGAAAAAAACAGAAGAAATATTGGATTGGTACAGCAGGAGTGGTGGGGGCCGGATTGATATCATGTCTCCTTCTTCGCCTGACTGCGATCGTAAATGTGGCGTCTGTATCGGGAGCAGGCAGTGGCGGAGCGGCTCTTCAGACGTACACGATACCGTATATTCTGTCAACTCCCATACGTACAGTTGACATCCTGTACAACACATTAAGAGATGTGACAGACGCGATTCTTGCTCCGCTTTTTGGTCAGCGGCTCGGGTACTGGGATATTTATGTGCCATACTATATTGCTTTTGGTTTTGTGCTTGTACTGCTCTGTTCAGTGATTGTGTCGGAAAAAGAGCAGGTTTATGTGAAAAGTTCTCATAAAGCCCTGATGATGCTCCTGTGTCTGGGAATGATAGGAGGGATTACGCTTTCCATGATGCTTGACTTTACGGATGTATCAGATACGGCGATCAGGGGAATACAGGGCAGGTATTTCATTCCGTTTCTGCCGCTTGTGCTTTTCCTCTTCCGGGGGAAAATGATTTCAGCCCGGTACTCCGTGGAACGGTATGTTGCAGTGGCGGTGTATATGCTGAATTATTTTACGCTCTGGAGGATATTTGAAACAGTGGCAGTGCGTTAAAATCTGATAAAGCTTACTGGTGGTTCGATAAAGCTTACCGGCGGATTATTGATTTTTCGGGCTATAAATGATATAGTATATTTTGTCAGAAAAGGCAAAAAGTTAGAAAGTTTTACAGGGAGGAGACGGCGAATGTTAAAGAAGAAAGCTTTGCTTGCTTTGGCTGCCTGCCTTGCAGTACAGAGTCCGCTTACGGTTCTGGCTGAAACAGACGGACAGGAAAATATGCAGTATACAGCCGAAGCGGATGTAACAGAAACAAGTCAGGCTTCCCAACCGGACAGTGGAAATTCCTCAGATGCCGGAACAGGAGCAGAGACAGTTTCAGATGAAAATGAAGCTGCTGGTACCCAGGAGGATCAGATAACAGAGGACACGGATAATAATCAGGAACCGGCGTCAGGGAGTGTTGAGACAGAACAGGATTCATCAGTAAACGTACCGGAAACAGAACAGGTTTCACAGAATGCGGCACTGACGGATGAATCGGAAACAGCTGAGAGTGACACAGATGAAGCCGAGGCTCCCGCAGAAGAGACAGAAACGGAGAAACCGGAAACAGAGCCGGAAGTTCCAGACAACAGTGCAAAGCTGGATGAGGTTACCAACTACAGAAATCAGTGGATCTTCGTCAACGGGGAAGGCTGGTACTATTATAATGGAAGCGGAAAGAGAGCAACCGGCTGGCTTAACGATGGCGGAAAATGGTATTATCTTGATGGCGAAAACGCTCAGTATCCGGGTGTGATGCTGAAGAACTGCGACCGTCAGATCGGAAATCAGATCTATGCGTTTGACAACAGCGGCGTTATGAAAACCGGCTGGTACTTTAAATTCGGCGATGGGGAAGGCTGGTATTATTTCGACAGCAACGGATATGTAAAGACCGGATGGATGTGGGGAGGAGATGCATGGTATTATCTTGGCCCCGACAATGCGCAGTACAGAGGTCTGATGTACCGGAACTGTGACAGCGAGATCGATGGAGAGATCTATGCGTTCCGCGATGGCGGACAGATGATCAAAGACTGGAATTTCAAATTTGGTGACGGAGAGGGCTGGTACTACTATAACTCCAGTGGAGTGCGGCAGTACGGATGGCATTTCCTGAGCGGGGAATGGTATTATCTGAGTCCGAGAGACGCGGAATATCCGGGCCTTATGTATCGGAACTGCGACAGTGAGCTGGATGGTCAGACGTACAAATTCCTTGACAGCGGTGTGATGGTCAGAGGCTGGTACTGGCAGGACGGAAAAGGATGGCTGTATTATAATTCAAGCGGTTATATGCAGTCGGGATGGCTGAAAGATAATGGAAAATGGTACTATCTTGATCCGGAAAATGAAAATATTATGGTGAAAGATACAAGCCTTGAAATCGGCGGTCAGAGGTATGTGTTCAAAAATAATGGAGAGATGCTGACTGGCTGGTACTGGCAGGATGGCGAGGGCTGGCTGTATTATCAGGAAAACGGTTACCTTGCATCCGGCTGGCTGTGGGATGGAACAGCGTGGTATTATCTGGATCCGGCAAATCATAATGCTATGGTTACGGATCTCTGGAAAGTAATTGACGGTCACTGGTACAGCTTTAATACGAATGGCTCCATGAGAAGAAACTGGTCATTTATTAATGGAAACTGGTATTATTTCGGTGGTGACGGTGCGGCAAGAACCGGCTGGCAGACCATTGACGGGCTCAGATACTATTTCTATACGGCAAATGATCCGAACGGCGGCGTGGAATGTGCCATGGCGAAGAACACGACGATCGACGGTATTGCGATCAGTTCAGATGGAAGTGCAAGTGTGGCATACGGATATGCGGCAGATGTGCTTGATTCCGTAGGATGGAATTTAAGAGCAGCTTATAACTGGTCTGCGTCTATCCCGTGGACATCCACAACAGCGAATGCTTCACCGGGAAGCGAGTGGTTCGCAGTTTATGGCTTCAAGAATAAGACAGGAAACTGCTATGTGATGGCGGCGACTTTCTATTATATGGCAAAACTGCTTGGTTATGACGCTCATCAGGTAACCGGATATGTACCAACTGTAAGCGGCGGACTGACGCCTCATTCCTGGGTTGAGATTGACATGAATGGCAGTACATATGTATTTGATCCGGACTTTACGAATGAGACGGGAAGAAACGGTTATCAGATCAGCTATGGTACATCAGGTACCTGGCGTTACGCAAATTATTCCAGAATGAATTAGTCTGGAGAAATAATAAATGAAATTCAGGAGACAGGATATGAAAAAGAGAAAAGTATTGATTTTGGCGGCTCTGGTCGGAGTACTCTGTACATTCTCCGTATTCGGCTGCTCTTCAAAAGAAGATACGGCAGAAGATACAACACAGGAAACACAGCAGGAGGATGAACAGAAAGAAGAGGAAAACCTGAAAGTAATCGGCACAGAGGCTGAGGGGGAAAACGTATATAAAGTAATTCTTGAGAACAATACAGGAAAAGGAATTACCGGTGTCGCAGTAAAGGATTCGTCCATGGAAACGTATCCGGACAACATGCTTACAGACGGAGATACATTTGCGCAGGGAGCGCTTCTCCCGGAACTTCGGCAAGGA
>CALWBC010000233.1 GCA_944375755.1 uncultured Mediterraneibacter sp.
TACGAACAGTACCCAGCCAAGCTTTGCCTTATGTCCCCGAAGCCAGGCAACTGCCTGCTGGTAGCTGTCGATAAAGCCTCTTATATTCTCTTCCCTTTTTTCCGAAGGCTTCCAGATCCTGATACGGATGAAAAATCTTTCGAAAAACATGGCTGCCCTGAGAATGACTTTTGGAAACAGCATCACTCCAAGAATCAGTGCCACAAGGATCACATTCAGGGAAAGTCCCAGCAGATACAGGGAAAAATAGATTCCAAGCTCGCTTCGCAGAGGCCCCATCCAGAACAGAAGTATTCCGCATCCCATTACGACCAGAACAAACTTGTACGCCACTGCTACTGTCATAAGAACGACCGTGCTGTCTGATCCCCGGTTTCCGTCTTTATTCATATAGTAAAGCTGGACAGGCTGACCGCCTGACGCGGACGGTGTGATGCCGGAATAGAAAAAGCCGATAAACGAATACTGGATACAGCGAAACAGTGAACTGGCCTTTCCGCCGTTCTTCTGCGCTTTCATGGCCCGGAGCAGATACCAGATCATATACCCTTCCGCACATACGAAGAAAACCGCAAGTCCGATGGCGGGTATCAGATACCAGAGGGACATTTTTTCTACTGCCCGTAAGATCTCTCCCAGATCTTTTCCGCTGAACAGGGCGTAAAATGTCAGGAACATAATCAGCAGGAAAAGGGATACCTGCAGCGCCCGCTTCTTAACGCTCATTGTCTTGCCTCCTCTTTCACCGGATTTTCATATGTTTTCATATAAGCGGAACCGGCGAAAGCAGGACGGGGTCTGTAAAAGGTGTACGCGGGTAGTTTTCTCTCAACGCTGCGTGACTGTCTCCTGCTGATGAATTCTCTCAGGCTTCCTTCAAAGATCACTTCTTTTCCCTCATATTCATAGAATTCCTTTGGTGTCACGAGAGAAAAGTGCCTGTCCCATCTGCAGATTCCCGCCTCCTCCAGCAGCCGGGCTATATAGGAAGAGCAGGTATAATGACGCCTCTGATAGAACGGTTTTCCCAGAAGTATGAACGGCAGTCCGATCACCGCGTAGTGATACCGGAACCGTTTCTCCATTGCTTCCCGGAGCTGTTCCTTTACCCGTTCTTTCTGTTCTTCCGTACACTCCAGACTGCAGACCATATAGTCCGCCTGCGGGAACGCGCGGAGAATCTTATTTGCATCCTCCTTTTCAAATCCGGCGATCAGCGGAACGGACGGATGCCTCCTCCCGATACTGTAAGTCTCCTCCAGATCGGAATCCAGAGAAATCGCCACATGAATATATTTCTGTTTTATCACTCTCCGGATAATCCCGGCGAACAGTCCGGGAGTATCCACAAATGCCAGGTACAATTTTGCCATACTTATGATGCCTCCTGCCGATTTTCTATTGAAACTGGTAAATCCTTCTCGCAAACCGATATCCGCCCACCGTCAGCTTTCCGCCGATTCTGCCCGGAAGATAGGTCAGGCCGCTCAGCGTGGAATATCTGAGCCGGTAGTACAGTGACGAATTATATTCCCGGATTCTCTCCCACATGGCTTTCCTCTTCTCCTGCGCCTCCTGTGTATGTATCAGCAGCAGATGAATCGATGAGATGGACAGCATAATCGAGATATTCCGTGTCATATAGGATGCCAGCTTCGGATATTTTTTTCTGACCTCATCCAGATCCACGGATTTCGCAACCAGTTCTGTTACCCGGATCTGCTGATCGATCCGTTTCATCATAACTTTCTCATTCACTGACTGATCCTCCCGACCCAGATAATAGTGGTACAGGTCAATGTCCATATAGTAAATATTTTCTACAAACGGCAGCGGCTGATAGGAAAACAGATTATCCACGTAAAATGTATGTTCCGGGAGCTTCACTCCTGATTTTCTCAGAATTTCCGTCCGGAACATCAGGGAATGCATGATCAGATACTGGGAAGGCTTGAATTTTCCGATATCGTTCCACGTGCACATCCGCTTTTCCGGAAAGATATTTCTGTATCCCATGCTTTTTTTCGTTCCTTCATCCAGATGATCATACACATAATTACAGACAAAAAGATCCGGAATATCCTCTGCGAATTCCGCTCTTCCTCCGCCGCACATACTGCGTATCGTTTCCAGCAGCGTTCTGTAAGCTTCCTGATCCAGCCAGTCATCCGAATCAACCACTTTATAATAGAGTCCAGTCGCCAGTTCCAGTCCTTTATTCACCCCGGAGCCGTGTCCGCCGTTTTTCTTATGTACAGCCCTCACAATGTCCGGATATCGGATCTGATATTCATCGGCAATTTCCGCTGTCTTATCTGTCGAACCGTCATTTATAATAATAATTTCAACATCTTTCCCTCCTGCCAGAAGAGAATCGATGCATCTTCTCATATAAGCTTCCGAATTGTAACAGGGTACCGCAAATGTAATGTATTTCATATCTTTATCCTCCATATTCTCTTCATCCTCCATGTCCTTATCGTATCCGAGCGATCTTAAGATAACAGGAAGGGATTTCTTAAGATTTAGGAAAGATTTCTTAAACGATGTAAAAAGATCTTTTCAGCTGTTAAACTTCTGTAAAAACCGGTCCACCGAGGACACCAGTTCTGACATCACAAACATAACCGCCCCCAGAGGAATTACGATTACCACGAGAAGCGCAATCATAATCCAGGCAATAATCCTTCCGATCCGCCTTTTTGTCTGGCTTTTCATCCTGCATTCCTCCCATACTGAAAACTGTTTAAGCTGTTTCTCTCTGTATATTTATCGTATCAGGATCATAAATATACTTCCATTCAGACGCCTTACATTTCCCGTTTGAGAACTTACACTTTTGTAAGACACAGACGCAATCCCGACCTGCCGGAATTCTGAGAAAAATGAATTCTTTTTTAAAAAACGGCGTTTGCACTTGAGAAAACAGGAAAAAAGTTATACCATAAGAAGGATTTTTAAGAAAGCGAGGGGTTCCATGAAGAATAATAATAAGGACGACTATTCAGACTGGTTTGATGATGACTTTGAAGTAACTTATGAAGATGATTATGGAAGCGCCGGTGACATATATGACAGTGCCGGTGACACCCGGGAATTCAGAAGCAGTGACCGGGATGCGCTCTCTTCCGATGAAACCGTGTACATGGACAGTGAAAAATACAATCGCTATCTTGCCGGTTATGATGATGACGATGATTATGACGATCATAATTATGACGACAATGACTATGATGATTATGACAGCCGGTATTCTGACGGCAGACGGAAAGGCGGAAGGAATTCCTCCGGCAGATCTTCTGACCGGGATGACTACGATACGGATAACCGCAGGCGCTCCTCCCGCCGAAGACGCGGAAACGGGGTGCCACTCGCGGCTCCTATCCGAAAAGGCGGACGTGTTCTCTCACGACTGGCACAGGCAGTGGTGCGCAGCCTCACCGCGGTTCTGATCATCGCAACCGCAGCCTACGTCACCTGGACTTTCTGGCGTGCCAGCACTCCATACGGAGACATTATGGAAATGATAGAAACAAAACAGCCCACCATGACCATGACAGCATACGTAAGCTGCGTGCTTATTTTCCTGTTATTTGAGTTCATCTCCCTGATCTGGTCCATGACCAGAGTACGGGTCAGAGACGGTTATAATTCCTGGAAAGAAGACGCGGGCAGGGGTCTTACCTCCTTTGTCATCGTCTTTGCAGTCTCCTATCTGGCGTTTTTTGTAAGCCCTCTGATTCCGGATTCCCCGGAAATCATCTACGGTCTCAAGGGAGCGTTGGACGTATACGGTTCCATGCACAACGTCCTCCTCGGACTGTGCGCGGCGGGAATCATTTCCTGCCTGGTCCGGAAATATCTGTAAAACATACTTATGGTTTTTCAATCCGGATCTTCACCAGATCCGACGCGTTTCTTCTAAGACTGCCCCGGTACCCGGCGCCCCGGTATCTGCGGATCTGCTGCTCGGTCCGTCCCATCTGTTCTGCGGTCTCCCGCGGGGATGCACCGTAGGAGAACAGATTGAAGGCACAGCTGTTTCGCACATCCTGGGCGCTGTATGACCGGACCCCGGCTGCCGCGCAGTACTTCTTCATCATACG
>CALWBC010000234.1 GCA_944375755.1 uncultured Mediterraneibacter sp.
AGGGTACATACTATGGCACACGTAATTAGTGATGAATGCGTAAGCTGTGGTTCTTGCGAAGGCGAATGTCCAGTAGGCGCTATCTCCGAAGGCGATGGCAAATATGAGATCGATGCTGATGCTTGTATCGACTGTGGCGCATGCGAAGCTGCATGTCCGACAGGCGCTATCTCAGCAGAGTAATTTATAGAAAATCGCAGAGTGATCACACGCAGAGAACGTCTTCCCGAAAGGGAAGGCGTTTTTCTATTTCATTTCATCTTACATTCCGTCGATTATCCGCATATTCTGAATGAAATCAAAATAATTTGACGAACGATTATCCGATTGTCCGACCTATGCCTGTGCTATAATGTGAACAGGTTGAGACGGCCTTCACATTACAATAACAGGAGGTATGAATATTTAATGGGTGAAGTCAGATTTATGATTTCCGAAGCCGCGAAACAGGTTGATGTGGAATCCCATGTTCTAAGATACTGGGAGGACGAGCTGAACCTGACCATCGGCCGTACGGAAATGGGACATCGATATTATACGAATGATGACATCCAGCTCTTCCGCTGTATTAAGAAGCTCAAAGATGAAGGAATGCTTTTAAGAGATTTGAAACCATTAATTCCTGAACTGAAGGCAACACGCCTGAAGTTAAAAACTCCCGTGTCAGAATCAGCCGCAGCGGAATCAATCGGGACAGGATCCGGAGGAACAAAATCTGATGCGACAAAATCTGATGCGGCAAAATCTGATGCGATAAAATCTGACGGGACAAAATCAATCGGAAAAAAGGCTCCGGCAGATAGCTCCGGTCTTCCGGATACTTCTGTAAATGCATTGAAGACTCAGGGGGCTCCCGAATCAGGAGAGGTCATGATCCCACTGAACAAGGCGGAACAGGTGCGCGCCCTCTTCGGCGAGGTATTCCGGGATGCCCTCACAGAGAACAATGAAGTGTTAAAAAAAGACATCAGCAGTACCGTGACCGCTGATGTCATGCATGAAATCGATTATCTTCTTCAGGCGAAAGAGCGCCAGCAGGAAGAACACTTCCGCCGGCTGGACACCCTGATCCGCCATCAGCAGGCCAACCGCCGCGAAAGCGCCCGATCCGGCCCGCTGATGAAACTCCGAAAAATCTTTACATAACTGTTCCGGTTTCTACTGCTGCTGGCGCAGCTCATTTCCGAAACGTGTGTACTGCGGCATCCACGCAAGGCGCACGGTACCAATCGGACCGTTCCTCTGTTTTGCGATAATGATTTCCGCAATGTTTTTATCTTCCGTATCCGGATTATAATAGTCATCACGATAGATGAACATACATACGTCCGCGTCCTGCTCAATGGCTCCGGACTCTCGAAGGTCCGAGAGCATGGGGCGCTTGTCGGTTCTCTGCTCAACGGCACGGCTGAGCTGAGACAGCGCGATCACCGGAACGTTCAGTTCTCTGGCAAGACCTTTCAGGGATCGGGAGATCTCTGAAATCTCCTGCTGACGGCTCTCATTTTTCCTTCCTCCGCTGCCGCTCATCAGCTGCAGATAGTCGATAATAATCAGATCCAGCCCCAGTTCCAGCTTATATTTTCTGCACTTTGAACGCATCTCTGAAATCGAAATACCGGATGTATCATCGATAATCATCCTGGAATTTCCGATTGTTCCCGCGCCTTCGATCAGTTTCTCCCAGTCCGTGTCGGAAAGGTTTCCTGTCCTGAGTATCTGCGCATCCACATGAGACTCAAGAGAAAACAGACGGTTCACCAGCTGTTCCTTGGACATCTCGAGACTGAAAATCGCCACGGCCAGATTCTGTCTGAAGGCCACATGCTGAGCGATATTGAGCACGAACGCCGTTTTTCCCATGGAAGGACGGGCCGCGATCAGGATCAGATCCGAACGCTGAAGTCCTGAGAGCTTATAATCAAGATCGATAAATCCGGTCGGAATTCCCGTTACATTTCCCTTGGTCTTGGACGCTTTCTCGATTACATCGAGGGCATTGAGCACGACCTGTTTGATCGGAACATATTCCTGGGAATTGCCCCGCTCAGCGAGTTCGAACACACTTTTTTCCGTCTGCTCCAGAATCTCTTCCAGCGGACGGTTCTCAAGATAACAGGCATTTGCCGTCTCCTCGTTGATCTTGATCAGTTTGCGCAGAATGGACTTTTCATGAACGATCTCGGCATAATACTTAATGTTGGCCGATGTCGGCACCCCTGCCAGAAGTTCCCTGGCATATTCCATGCTGCTGACCTCCGGAGGAACATTCTTTTCCTTCAGATGTTCCTGGAGGGTGATCAGATCGACCGGCCGCCCCTCCTTAAACAGCTCAACTACAGCGTCAAACAGGATTCCGTATGCTGTCTGGTAAAAATCCTCGCCGACCAGAATCTCCGATGCAACCATCACGGCGTCTTTATTCATAAGCATCGCCCCCAGCACGGCCTGTTCGGCTTCGATGCTGTGGGGCGGTATCCGTTTCATTGCTGCTTCTATATCCATATGGAAAGTCTCCCTTTATGCTTCTTCCCTGACAACCACTTTCAGTTCCGCAGTAACCTCCGGATGAAGTTTTACATTCACGATATGTGTTCCAAGGGACTTGATCGCTTCCTTTAACTGGATCTTTTTCTTGTCAACATCCAGATTCATCTGTTCCTTTACCGCTGCCGCGATCTCCTTGCTTGAAACCGACCCGAATGTCCTGCCGCCTTCTCCAACCTTGATGGAAAGCTCCACCTTTCCCGCCGAAAGCTCAGCCGCAAGTTCCTTCGCCGCTTCCAGATTCTCCTGGGCGATCTTCTTCTCATTATTCTTCTGGAGCTTCAGATCGTTTAAGTTTTTCCCGGTCGCTTCCACGCCCATTTTCTTAGGCAGAATAAAGTTCCTTGCATATCCGTCGTTTACATTTACAATCTCTCCTTTTTTCCCGAGAGATTTCACATCCTGCAATAATATTACCTTCATCTTATATATCTCCTTCCTCAATCATCTGGTCAATCGTAGCTTTCAGCGCACTGATCGCCTCCTGCATATTCGTATGGTCAAACTGCGCTCCGGCAGAATTGATATGTCCGCCTCCGCCCAGCTTCTCCGCAATAATCTGCACATTCACTTCATCAATGGAACGGGCGCTCATGTAGATCTTTCCATCATACACGGTCAGCACGAAAGAAGCCTTGATTCCGCTGATATCCAGCAGTTCGTTGGCTGCCTGAGCCGCGAGCACCGTAGGACTTTCGATATTGCTCGGGCACTCCGCAATCGCGTACTCCTTGCGGTAAACTTCCGCCCTGCGCACTGCCTCGGCCTTGGCCTGATAAGACGCCATATCATCACGGAACATCTTGCGGACACGTGTGATATCAGCCCCGCACCGGCGCAGGAACGCCGCCGCCTCAAATGTACGCACACCCGTGCGGTTCATAAAGTTTCTCGTGTCAATCATAATTCCCGCATACAGGCAGTCCGCCTCCACGGACGGGATCTTAATATCATCCGCAATATACTGAAGCACTTCCGCAACCATCTCACAGGTGGAAGAAGAATAAGGCTCCACATATGAGAGGACAGCGTTCTCTATTACATTGCTTCCCTGTCTGTGATGATCCAGAACCGCGATCATCTTGGATCTTCTGAGAAGCTCCGGACACTCCGTCATCTGCGGCTTGTTCGTATCCACAACAATCACCATCGTATTATCGGATATATAATCCATAGCCTGTTCTGAAGTCAGGAATATATCATCCTCATACGCCGGACTTTCCGCGATCTCGTCATACAGCGGCCGTACAGATTCCGTGACCGTATTAATAACAATGTGAGCCTTCTTCTCAAGACTCACCACAGCCCGGTAGATTCCCATGCATGCTCCGAAGGAATCCGGATCCGCGATCTTATGTCCCATTACCATAACCTGATCCTTGGTCACAATGAATTCCCTGAGAGCCTCCGCCTTTACACGGGCTTTCACACGGGTATTCTTTGACGTCTGTTCCTTCTTGCCGCCGAAATAAGTGATTCCGTTACAGTCCTTGATCACCGCCTGGTCGCCGCCGCGGGCAAGGGCAAGATCAATTGCGACACGCGCATACTGATAGCTGAGCGCATAGGTCGCCGTATTCAGACCAAGTCCGATGCTGAGCGTTGCCGATCTGGCGTTTCCGATATTTACCTGTTTTACCTCTTCAAGGATGGAGAACTTGTCTTCCGCAATCCGCTTGTAACTGGACTTCCGAATTACGATAAAATACTTATCCTTCTCCATCTTCTTGACAATTCCGTCAACATCGCCGATATACTTGTTGATCTTCCGGTCAATAAGAGCCACTAGAAGGGACTGGCGCACCTCCTCGACGCTTTCCATCACTTCATCATAATTATCAATGTAGATCAGCCCCGCGATCATCCGCTGATCTTCATTCTCACGGATATATGCGTTCAGTTCCGTTACGTCCTGCATGGAAACCGCTACAAAGAACTCTTCTTCCGCGGGAATCTGCAGAAGTTCCTCCTTCTGGCTGAATCCCTGAAGAGAGACACGGCGCAGCTCTACCTGGTAGTCTCTGTCCTTATAAGTGACCTCCAGTTCCACATGATCCAGATCATCCTTCGGAAATACATTCGGAGTCAGTTCCGGGATCAGACGATGCAGATACTTTTCCTTTCTCATGCCGGCAGTAAGCGCCGCAAATGCATCATTTTTCCATAAGACACGTCCATCCTCGAGGGCAATGGCGTACGG
>CALWBC010000235.1 GCA_944375755.1 uncultured Mediterraneibacter sp.
TCTTTTCATTTCAGACCGCCCTCGAAAGTCCATTCAGAATTAAAATCCATACGGCAATCCCACCGCCTGCCGCTCTCTGTGATTTCTTTTAAAACCTACTCCTCTTTCTCATCGGTTTTTGCTTTTGATGTGTTCTATTCTAGTTGTCCTCACCACATTTGTCAAGAGTTTTTTTCAACACTTCATCTATTCGCTTCGGATCGCCGCCAGCGGACTCAGCTTCATCGCACGCACCGCCGGGAAAAATCCCGCTGTCATGCCCACAAGCACGGCGAATCCCATAGAGAGAAGCATCAGCCACACCGGGATGTAGGAGATGCCGGTGTCCCCGGACACCATGCCGCTTCCGGACACCACGGCATTGATTCCCGCCGACATCAGAAGGCTTAGAATATTTCCGATCAGGCCGCCGGCCAGACCGATGAATCCCGCCTCCAGCAGAAACATCTCCCCGATATTTTTCAGGCTGCATCCGATTACCTTCATGACTCCGATCTCTTTCGTCCTCTCGTAGATGGACATGAGCATTGTATTGGCGATACCGATGGCCGCCACCAGAAGGGAAACGGCGCCGATTCCGCCCAGTACCGCCTGTACCATGGCGAACTGGGATTTCATGGCGTTAATGTACTCAATGTTCGAAGACACGTTGTATCCCATGCTCCGTATCGTGTTGGAAAGTTCTTCCACATGATCCATATCATCCGCCTGCAGTTTCGCGGACGTATAGACAAACTTGCTGTAGGGTTTCCCGCTCTGTGTTGTGGGCTGTCCCGGAATCGCCCTTCCCCGGAACTCTTTCTCCAGATAATCTCTCAGCCGGTTAATGTTGCAGAACACACTGTAGGAATTGGCATTATACGACTCCGGTCCGCCCGCGATCACTCCGCACGCCTGCACCACATACTTCCTGGCGATCTTCGGTCCGCCGGTGCTGCCGCTCTCAGAGCCTTCTCCCCCGGCAGTTCCCGCCATCACATCCGTATACTGAGACTGATAATAGGTATCCTGATCAAGAACCAGGAAGATTTTATCGTTTTTCAGGTCGATATCAGGCATCTCTCCCTCCCAGTATCCCATACCGGAATTTTTATCATAAAAATTCATAATCACGCCGTTTCCGTAGACCAGCTCCAGCTCCGGGCTGTCCGGATCCGGCAGTCTTCCGCCCGGTTCCAGCTCCAGATTCATATCCTCCAGAGCGGTCGGACTCATGCCGTAGATGTCCAGATACCCTTCATAATTTCCCTTGAGAGCCAGCCCCTGTACGTTAATCACCGGCTCCGCGCTTTTTACATACTGCAGGGATCTCAGTTCTTCGATCACATCGTCCGTAATATACTTCTCCGACGCTTCCTCCTCCATGCCGGACACACCGATATACATGGAGCCCATGCCGTATCCCTGCTGCCCGGTAACGGTCAGGCTGGTGGTCCCTCCGCTCTGTTCCACTTCCTCATACATGGACTGCTGAAGTCCCAGTCCGAGAGATATCATGACTACAATGGAGGCGGTTCCGATCACCACGCCGAGCACTGTAAGAAATGTACGCAGTTTGCGCCGTTTAAGGCTGCTCGCGCTCATCCTCAGTAGATCGCTCCACCTCATCGATCAATTCCTCCTCTTCCTCTGCCATTTTCTTCTTTTTCCGATGCTTCACGATAACTGCCGCCGTAACCGCCACAATTATGATAATCACAACGATAACAGCAATGATTCCCGGCAGAGGACTTCCGGCTGTCTCCTCCGGAATATCACCCATCATTTCCATACCGGTCATCTCCTCCACTGGAGTGACCATCATGGTAAACGGCTGTTCCACAGTTGTCTCATTTCCCGCGTCATCCTCATAGGTCAGAATCATCTTGCAGTTGTTCTCGTCATAGGACTCCGCGACAGCGGTTACAATGCCGTCGATCATTCCGGATGCGCCGGATTCCAGGTTGCCGATAAACTGCTCCTGACCCTGGATGGCATCGCTTTCGAAACGTACTTTTACGTTGTACATCTTGACTCTGCCCAGATTATACAGGTTGCATGTAATGTTTGCTTCTTCTCCCACAGCCACACTCTCCGGACTGATCTGAATCTCACTGAACTCATATCTTGCTTCCTGCTTGACCGGAATCGCCAGGCTGGATTCTCCGTCATACTGAACAGCATCCTTGTCCTCATATTTCATGGTCATGGCAATGCTGTACGGTTTCTGCACCAGATCCGCTCTGGCATTGAGGTCAATGGAGATATCCTTTGTCCCGTTTGCCGGAATGTTCTCCAGATACACGGAGCTGGAACCGGATACCGGAAGGAACGCCGGCGCCTCCGCTGCCGCGTCCGTGCCTGCCGCCGGTGCCTGGAAATCAAAGAGCATGTTGGAAACTGCTGTCTGCTTTGATGTATTTTTCAGGTGAACAATCAGCTTGAAATTCGTCCCTGCTTTCACCTCTCCCGGCTCTGTGGCAAACCCGGTCACAATCACACGGGGAACCGAACCGTTTCCCGTATTCTCCGAACCGCCGGAAACGACCGGATCACTGTTATAGAAGCCGCCTGATGCCGGAATATCCGTGCCGCCTGACGAAGTGTCTGTTCCGCCCGTCGAACCGGAACCCGATCCCTGGCTTCCCTGGTCCGGGGTCTGGGGCGTCTCGTTCTTATTCTCATCTGCCGGCTTCTCAGCTGCCGTTGTCTTTACAAACACATACTTCTGCGTTTCATATGCTTTTGTCCCGTCATCATATGTAATTTTGAACACAAGCTGATAGGACTTTCCTGTCACATCACTTTTCACAGTGAGAGGCTCCTTGTCGCTTCCCCACACCGCGGCCGCCTGCTTACCCGCGGCGATATTTCCCAGATCCAGCTCATAATTCAGCTTATTCATGTCAAAAGGCCATTTATCCGTGCTCTCCACAACAGGTGCGATCCGGACATTCTTTGCCTCTACGTTTCCCTTGTTCATCACATTGATGGTGAGCTTCGTTTTCTCTCCTGCCTTGAACACCGGAGTGTCCTGTCCATCGCCCACACTCAGGGTGATCTGCTGAAGAGCGGTCTGCTCCTGTTCTTCTGAGCCGGTTCCTTCCGTGCCGGATTCCTTTGTCCCGGCTTCGGCTGTCTTTGCCGCCTTCTGCCCGTCCTTTGACGCTGTGTTTCCATTCTCATCCGCCAGTGCGGTCTGTGCGGTCTGCGCGTCGCTGTCCTGCGCATATGCTCCCATGGGCATCAGCATGGAAAATACGAATACGATACCAAGCAGGAGCGCCTGTGTCCTTTTAAGCAGTTTCATCTTTCCGTCCTCCCTCATATTCTTTTTTTCTTTCTTCGATCCGGATGATTTTCCCATCCGAAATATGGAACACCCGATCCGCGTATTCCGCCAGGTGATTGTCATGCGTTACCATCACCAGGGTGCGGTTCTGTTCTCTTACGATCCTCTGCATCAGCTTCATCACGTCCTCTGATGTATGAGAATCCAGGTTTCCCGTGGGCTCGTCGGCAAAGACGATCTGCGGGTCCGCCACCAGAGCTCTTGCCACGCCCACTCTCTGCTGCTGACCGCCGGACATCTGGTTAGGCAGATGTTTCTTGTGTTTCTTAAGGTTTACCATGTCCAGCATCCGATCCGCCTTCGCCATCCTGCTTTTTCGCGGTTCTCCCCTGAACATCAGCGGCATGGCCACGTTTTCCAGGGCATTCATGGTTCCGATCAGATGGAATGACTGAAAGATAAATCCAACATTCTCCCGCCGGAACTTTACCAGCTCATTTTCCTTTAGCTTCTCCACATGTTTTCCCGCGATCACCACTTCACCTCTGGTCGGTTTCTCCAGCCCGGCAAGCATGTTGAGAAGCGTGGATTTTCCCGATCCGGATGTTCCCACAATGGCGCAGAACTCGCCTTCGTAAATGTCAAAACTTACGCCGTCCAGCGCGTGAACAACCGAATCACCCACACGATAGAGCTTATACAGGTTTTTCACACTGATTACTCTCTTCACGATCCCCCTCCTTTACTCACGTTCTAATTCCATTCTAATCGCATGGTATGTTTTTTTCACTAACTAAATTCTGAAGATTTTCTTAAGAGCGTACCGTTCGGCTGCTTGCTTATGTTCCGTAACTGTTTTATACTGTATTCACCTGCTATAAGTATTTCCCCGCTTATTGGTTTATATTGGAAAGGGAGTCCATAATAAGTGAACCTGAATTTTGAATATTTCAAAGTATTTTATTACGTCTGCAAATATGGCAGTCTGACGCGGGCAGCCAGAGTTCTTATGACCAGCCAGCCAACTGTCACACGTACGATCCATAATCTTGAAAACGAGCTTGGATGCCGGCTTTTTATCCGCAGCAAAAACGGAATGGAACTGACACCTGAAGGTCAGATTTTCTATAAACATATCTCTGCCGCCTGCGCGCAGATTTTTAAAGGGGTAAGCGAACTGACCGGAATGAGCAGTCTGGATAACGGCACCGTCTGCATCAGCGCGACTGAAACAGCTCTGCACTGCTTTCTTTTCAAAGCAATGGAAGAGTCTCACAGACAGTATCCAAATGTACGTTTCAAGTTGCTCAATAACAGTACCGTCACTTCCATTCAGTCGCTGAAGTCCGGCAGCACTGATATGGCAGTAGTCTCTTCCGATCCCCTTCAGACCGATAAACATCTGAAAACAAAAGTGCTGACAAAGTATCAGGATATTCTCATTGGCGGAAACAAATTCCGGGAATTAGCCGGCAAATCTCTGACGCTCAACGAGCTGATGAATTATCCATGGGTCACTCTTACCAGGAATTTCTTATATCCATATCAAAAAGTTATGGATATGATATAAAATGAATATTTTACGTCTTTTTTCCCTCGTGTTACTATAGTAACGATCAAACGTTTACTAAAAACACAGGAGGAAAAGCTATGACTACTCATAAAAACACATGTCTTGAAAAGCAGCCGTTGTGTAAGGAAATGCTGGAAAAAATGAATGCTTACTGGCGCGCTGCCAATTACCTTTCTGCCGGACAGCTCTATCTGCTCGACAACCCTCTTCTGAAAAAGCCTCTTACAATGGATCATATTAAAAAGAAAATCGTAGGGCACTGGGGTACTGTGCCAGGACAGAACTTTGTGTATGTGCACTGCAACCGCGTGATAAAGCGCTATGATCTTGATATGATTCTTCTTTCCGGTCCGGGACACGGCGGGAACTTTCTGATTGCAAACACCTATCTTGACGGAAGTTACAGTGAAGTGTACCCGAATATCAGCCAGGACGAAGAAGGTATGAAGAAGCTGTTCAAACAGTTCTCGTTCCCCTGCGGCGTCCCCAGTCACTGTGCTCCCGAGACACCTGGCTCCATCAATGAAGGCGGAGAACTTGGATATTCTGTTGCGCATGCATTCGGCGCTGTATTTGACAATCCAGATCTGATTGCTACAGTTATCGTAGGCGATGGCGAAGCAGAAACCGGGCCGCTGGCTACCTCGTGGCATTCTAACAAATTTCTGAATCCAATTACAGACGGAGCGGTTCTCCCGATTCTTCACCTGAACGGATACAAGATCAGCAACCCGACGATCTTTTCACGTATTCCTCATGATGAGATCGAATGCTTTTTCAAAGGCTGTGGTTGGAAACCATACTTTGTAGAAGGTGATGATCCGATGACCATGCACAGGAAAATGGCCGAAACCATGGATGTTGTCATAGAAGAGATCAAATCGATTCAGAAACATGCCCGTGAGTCCGGCGATGCCAGCCGTCCGACATGGCCAATGATCGTTCTGCGCACGCCGAAGGGATGGACCGGACCTAAAGTAGTGGACGGGCAGCAGATCGAAGGTTCTTTCCGAGCACATCAGGTACCTCTCACTATGGAATCTCCGGAACATCTTGATCTGCTCAAAGAATGGCTGGAAAGCTACCACGCAGAAGAATTGTTTGATGAAAACGGCCGCCTGATTCCGGAGCTTCAGGAGCTTGCTCCAAAGGGGAATGCCCGTTTGGGTGCCAATCCTCACGCAAACGGCGGCTTGCTCTTAAAAGATCTGCGTCTTCCGGATTTCCGCAATTATGGCATTGAAGTAACTCCAGGAAAAACGAAAGCGCAGGATATGATCGAACTGAGCGGATATATCCGTGATATCTTTAAGCTAAATAAAGAGAGTCGAAACTTCCGTATATTCGGACCGGATGAAAGCATGTCCAACCGTCTGTATAAGGTCTTTGAGGAACAGAAACGCGACTGGAACGCCGAACTTCTGGACAGCGATGATTGCCTTGCAAGAGACGGGCGTATCATGGACAGCATGCTCAGCGAACATATGTGCGAGGGCTGGCTGGAGGGTTATCTTCTGACCGGACGCCACGGCTTCTTTGCAAGCTATGAGGCATTTATCCGCATTGTAGATTCCATGGCTGCACAGCATGCAAAATGGCTGAAAGTATGTAATCAGCTGGCTTGGCGTCAGCCTATCGCTTCGCTGAATTTTATCCTGACATCTAATGTATGGCAGCAGGATCACAATGGATTTACACATCAGGATCCGGGATTTCTTGATCATATCGCCAACAAGAAAGCAGATGTTGTACGTATGTACCTCCCGCCGGATACAAACTGTCTTCTTTCCTGCTTTGATCACTGTATCAAAAGCAAGAATTATGTAAATGCTATCGTAGCCTCCAAGCATCCGAGCTGCCAGTGGCTCTCCATGGATCAGGCTGTAAAACACTGCACACAGGGAATCGGCATCTGGGAGTGGGCAAGCAATGACTGCGGCAAAGAGCCGGACATTGTCATGGCATGCTGCGGCGATACTCCAACATTAGAGACTATGGCTGCCGTAACCATTCTCCGCGATACAATGCCGGATCTTAAGATCCGCGTAGTAAATGTGGTGGATCTGTTCAAAATGCAGTCCGACCGCAAGCATCCTCACGGACTCAGCGATGCAGAATACAACGCTATCTTTACACAAGACAAGCCGATCATTTTTGCATTCCACGGTTATCCGACACTAATTCACGAGCTCACCTATGAGCGTGTAAACCGAAATATTTCTGTTCACGGCTATCTGGAGGAAGGTACGATCACAACTCCGTTCGATATGCGTGTCCAGAATCAGATTGACCGGTTCAATCTTGTGAAGGATGCGGTGATCCACCTGCCACAATTGGGAAATAAAGGATCCCATTTGATTCAGAAAATGAATGACAAACTGATTGAGCACAAACAATATATTGCCGAATACGGACAAGACCTGGAAGAGATCAGAAACTGGGAGTGGCACACTCCTCAAAAATAAATATTATGATTTATTTTCTCTCAGATTAATAAAAGAAATTAAAAAGAGTGATTCAGGAAGGAAAAAGACCGCCGGCATTTCTCTGCCAGGCGGTCTTTCCACTTCCATGTCAATCTGTATATCCGTATTTTTAGTTTTCTTTCTCTTCCACAACCTGAAGTCCCAGCTCTTCCAGCTGCTTTGCGTCCGCGTGGGTAGGCGCTTCTGTCATCAGACAGGACGCGTCTTTCACCTTCGGGAATGCGATCACATCGCGGATGCTGTCCTGTTTCGCCATAAGCATGACAAGACGGTCCAGACCGTAGGCAAGTCCTGCGTGAGGCGGAACTCCGTATTTGAAGGCATCCATGAGGAATCCGAACTGGCTGTAAGCCTGCTCTTTCGTGAATCCGAGAGCTTCAAACATCTTCTCCTGAATATCATCCTGATGGATTCTGACGCTTCCTCCGCCGATCTCGTTTCCGTTGAGAACGATATCGTAAGCTTTCGCGCGCACTTTGCCCAGCTCACCTGCGTCAAGCAGAGGAAGATCCTCTTCCATCGGCATGGTGAACGGATGATGCATCGCCAGATAGCGGTTCTGCTCATCGCTCCACTCGAACTGCGGGAACTCGGTGATCCACACGAAACGGTACTCGTTCTTATCCAACAGATCCAGCTGTTTCGCCAGTTCCACACGGAGGGCTCCCAGAGAATCCCATACGACTTTCTTCTTATCCGCAGCGAACAGAAGCAGGTCTCCCGGCTGTCCGTCCATTGCTTTGATCAGATTCTGCATCTGCTCGTCCGTCATGAATTTCGCAAAGGAAGACTTCACGGTTCCGTCCTCCTGAAGCGCAGCATACGCGAGACCTTTCGCGCCATAGTCTTTGACCAACGCGGTCAGCTTGTCGATCTTCTTTCTCGGCATCGCGCCCTGACCTCTGGCGTTGATTCCGCGCACGGTTCCGCCGTTTTCAATGGCTCCCGTGAACACGCCGAATCCACAGTCTTTTACAACGTCAGTCACGTTCTGAAGTTCCATGCCGAAACGCAGATCCGGCTTGTCAGAACCGAAACGGTCCATGGCCTCCTGCCATGTCATACGCTGGATCGGAAGCTGCACATCCACATCCAGCACTTCTTTAAAGAGTTTCGCGAGGAATCTCTCATTTACATCGATTACATCGTCAACGTCAACAAAGGAAAGCTCCATATCAATCTGAGTAAATTCCGGCTGACGGTCCGCTCTTAAGTCCTCATCGCGGAAACATCTCGCGATCTGAATATAGCGGTCGAAACCGGAGCACATCAGCAGCTGTTTGTAGAGCTGCGGTGACTGCGGCAGTCCGTAGAAACAGCCCGGATGGATACGGCTCGGCACGAGGTAATCTCTCGCTCCCTCCGGTGTCGTCTTGCCGAGCATAGGCGTCTCAATCTCCAGGAATCCTTCCTCTGAGAAGAACTGCCGGGTCAGTGTCATAACACGGCTTTTCATCATCAGGTTTCGCTGAAGATCCGGTCTTCTAAGATCCAGATAACGGTATTTCAGACGCACTTCTTCCTTTGTCTTGGAATTCTCCTCGATCTGGAACGGCGGCGTCAGAGACTCGGACAGAATACGGAGCTCTTCCGGAATCACCTCGATCTCACCTGTGGCGATCTTGTCGTTCACCGCGCCGGAACGTCTTGCCACTTCTCCCACAATGGCAACCACGTACTCGGAGCGCAGGGAAGCCGCGCGGGCGAGAAGATCCGCGTCTGTCTTTCCCTCTTCACATACAACCTGTATGATGCCGGAGCGGTCGCGCACGTCAATAAATACCAGTCCGCCCTTGTTTCTGTTCTTCTGGACCCATCCCATGACGGTTACTTTTTCGCCCACATTCGCGGCGGAAAGCTCACCGCAGCGGTGGGTTCTTTTGAGCCCTTTCATTGATTCAGCCATTGTACACCTCCGTAATATCTGTATATCCCTGTTCCGCAAGCTGTTCCTTCTGGAACTTCTTGTTCTTCTTCATATTCGCGAT
>CALWBC010000236.1 GCA_944375755.1 uncultured Mediterraneibacter sp.
GTCGAGTTTGATGTGGAGAACGCTCAGGGCGAACAGACCATGTGCTCTACGATCATCAATAACTTTGTTTCTTCCGATGTGGATCTGATTCTTGCGAACGCGACTCTGCCCCTTCAGACAGCCGCACAGGCTACGGCGGATATTCCGATTCTGGGAACATCAGTTACAGATTACGCCACGGCTCTTGGAATTGATGACTGGACAGGTACAACAGGCGTGAATATTTCAGGTACATGTGATCTTGCGCCGATTGAGGAGCAGGAGGATATGATGCTGGAGCTTCTGCCGGATGTTAAGACAGTAGGCATCCTGTACTGTTCCGCGGAGTCCAATTCAAAATATCAGGCGGAGCTTTTCGAGAAAGAGCTTGAAGCTGACGGCGTGGAATATAAAGAGTATACGGCAGCGGACTCCAACGAGATTCAGTCTGTAGTGACAAATGCGGTGGAAGAATGTGACGCTATCTACATTCCGACAGATAATACAATGGCAGCCAATACACAGATCATCAATAATATCTGCCTTCCGGCCAAGGTACCGGTAATCGCAGGCGAGCAGGGAATCTGCAGCGGCTGCGGCATCGCGACACTGTCCATCAGCTATTATGATATCGGATACCGCGCAGGAGAGATGGCATATGAGATTCTCGCGGAAGGCGCGGACATTTCCACAATGCCGGTTGAGACAGCACCGGAAGTGACAAAGATGTACAACCCGACCAACTGTGAAGCCCTTGGTATTACGATTCCGGATGATTACGAAGCGATTGAGACAGAGTAATTGAGGAAAAGGCAATAGTCAAGAGAGTAAAATTGAAGTTGTAACAGGAAAGGCAGAAAGTAATATGGTAATTGATTATTTTATGTCCCTTGATCCTTCCGCGCTGCTTCGGGCCATGCCCGGAACGGCGGCTCAGGGACTGATCTGGGGAATAATGGCGCTTGGCGTATATATCACATTCCGGATTCTGGATTTTGCCGATCTGACGGTTGACGGCTCCCTCGCAACGGGAGCCGCTACAGCGGTAATGCTCATTCAGGGAGGAATGCATCCGGCGTTATCCCTGATTTTCGCGACACTTGCCGGAATGGCAGCGGGATTTGTGACCGGTATCCTTCATACGGGGCTTGGAATCCCAGGCATACTGGCCAGCATTCTGACACAGGTGTCTCTGTATTCCGTGAACCTTGTGATCATGGGAAAGTCCAATCAGGGTATCAGTCTGACGCAGCAGGGGCTGGTCGCGTCCTCCCGTTACGTGACAGGAGACGGCAGTCTGTTTTTCTTCCTGAAGCTGATTCTGGGATGTCTGGTTCTTGTGGCGATTGTCTACTGGTTCTTCGGAACCGCGATGGGAGCCTCCATCCGTGCCACGGGATGTAATCCTCAGATGGCGCGGGCGCAGGGAATTAATACAAACTATACAAAAGTGCTTGCTCTTATGATTTCAAATGGACTGGTAGGTCTGTGCGGAGGTGTTCTCGCGCAGTATCAGGGAGCGGCCGATGTCAACATGGGACGCGGCGCTATCGTGATCGGTCTGGCGGCCGTGATTATCAGTGAAGTGATTTTCGGCAGACTCTGCGCAGGAAAGAAGATTGCGTTTGCCTACACTCTGGCGGCGGTTTTCGTAGGGGCGATTCTCTACTACGTGGCATATGCCCTTGTGCTCTGGCTGAAGATGCCTTCTGATTATATGAAACTGTTCTCCGCTCTTGTAGTAGCGGTATTTCTTGCGGTACCTTATCTGAAAGGCCGCTGGGCAGTAAGAAGGAGGTCTTGATATGAGTTATATGCTGGAGATCAGGAACATACATAAGACATTTAATAAAGGGACCATTAATGAAAAGAAAGCGCTTGACGGCGTAAATCTGAATCTGAATCCAGGAGATTTTGTGACGATTATCGGCGGAAACGGAGCAGGAAAATCCACTACGCTGAATGCCATTGCAGGTACATGGCTTGTGGATGACGGAAACATTATCGTGGATGGTACGGATATCACAAGACTCCCGGAACATAAGCGCGCGATCTATCTTGGAAGGGTGTTTCAGGACCCCATGACAGGAACAGCGGCTACGATGTCCATTGAGGAGAACATGGCGATCGCCGCGCGGCGCGGGGAACACCGGGGACTTGGATGGGGAATCTCCAGAAAAGAAAGAGAGGAATATAAGCGTCAGCTGAAATCCCTGAACCTCGGACTGGAGGATCGGCTTTCTTCCAAGGTGGGACTTCTTTCCGGAGGTCAGCGCCAGGCAATAACGCTTCTGATGGCAGCGGCAAAACGGCCGAAACTGCTCCTTCTGGATGAGCATACGGCTGCTCTGGATCCGAAGACCGCAGCCAAAGTGCTGGAAATATCTGATCGGATTATTGAAGAAAATCATCTGACCGCCATGATGGTTACACATAATATGAAAGACGCGATTGCCCATGGCAACAGACTGATCATGATGCATGAAGGCCGGATTATCTATGATGTGTCCGGAGAGGAAAAGAAAAAACTTCATGTATCGGATCTGCTTGCGAAGTTTGAGGAAGCAAGCGGCGATGAATTCGCAAATGACCGTATGATGCTTGGATAGTCCGCGACTGAGCCCGGATATCCGGAGATTCGGACGGGTGGAGTACGGCGTATGCAGAAGGAAAACAGGAAACCGGATTTGTGCAATTTTGTTGAAAAATTACACGAATCCGGTTTTTACTTACATTTAACATTTCTCTTACCCCATCCGGTGTGACTTTATTATAGAATATAACTGCCTATATAATAAAGAAACTGAGAGGAAACTTTATGGTAAAGATTTATGTGATTGATACAAATATCCTCCTGCAGGCACCCTATGCGATAGAAAGTTTTGAAGATAATTCTGTCGTAATCCCCATGGTCGTGCTGGAGGAGCTGGATCATTTTAAGAAAGCGGAAGGAGAGATCGGCGCAAATGCCCGGCGGGTCATCCGCTATCTGGAACAGCTCAGGCAGAAAGGCGATCTGATTGCGGGGGCCCGGCTGGAAAACGGAGGCACGCTGCGTGTGGCAAAGAATTTTGTCAGTGTAACCCTTCCGGAAGATCTG
>CALWBC010000237.1 GCA_944375755.1 uncultured Mediterraneibacter sp.
TGAACATTTACCGTTCCGAGCCCTTTTTCCTGGAGATCATGCCCCGCAATATCGACAAGGCAAAATCTCTGCAGAAACTGCTCAACAGCATCGGTCTGACCGCGGACGAAATGATCTGCTGCGGGGACGGATACAATGATCTTTCCATGATCGAATACGCCGGACTGGGAGTCGCCATGGCAAACGCCCAGCCCATTATCAAAGATTCCGCGGATTTTATCACCCGTTCCAATGATGAAGACGGAATCCTTCATGTGATCAATCTTTTCATGAGATAATTTTTATGAGATAAACCAACCCGAAAAATTCCCGCCGCAGGAAGCAGGTCCTCATTTCTTTCCTGTCTGCCTGCGGCGGGAATTTTACGTTAATATGTACTCGGGCACAGAGAAGTTATTCCTGTTCCGCAAAGAACTTTTCCATAACTTCATGAGCCGGCATCTCTTTGCCGGTGAACAGTTCAAATGCCGCGGCTCCCTGCCAGAGCAGCATGCCGATGCCTCCGATGGCTGCGCGGCATCCCTTCTCCTTAGCGGTGCGGACCAGAAGGGTCTCCCTTGGATTATAAACCACATCTGCGACCGCAAGTTCCGGCCGCAGACATTCTGCCGGAACCGGCATAATATCGTCAAGAGGGCTCATTCCCGCTTTTGTTCCGTTAATCAGTATGTCGCTTTTCGCAATCACTTTACAGAGATTCTCTTTATCATCCAGATCATTCATGGTGATACTTTTAATGGACGGTACCGCTTTCCTGATCTTCTCCACCGTCTTCTCCCCGTTTGCATAAAATTCATCTTTCAGGTTGAAGATGGCAATCTCCGCGGCGCCGTCAAGCGCCGCCTGAACCGCGATGGCCGTAGCAGCTCCGCCGGTTCCAAGCAGGACGATTTTCTGATCCTTTACTTCCACTCCGTGTTCCTTCAGGTTCCGGACAAAACCGATTCCATCCGTAATATGCCCGGTCATGGTGCCGTCCTCCTCAACGACAACCGTATTACATGCCCCCACCATCTCCGCTGCCGGCGAGAGTCTGTCAACAAGCTGCGCCACTGCAGTCTTGCATGGCATGGTCACGTTGAATCCTCCCACATGAAGTGTCCGGAATGCGTCAAGCGCTTCTTTTGTCTTTTCCAGGGGAACGTCAAACGCGAGATACGCCGCGTCAATCCCGAGTTTCGCAAAGCTGTAGTTCTGCATGGCCGGTGATCCGGAATGCCCTACCGGTGAGCCGATCAGAGCGTAAAGTTTCGTGTGTCCTGTAATTCTTTCTTCCATTGGTTCTGCCTCCTATAATTCAAATCGGATATATCGGATTTCATCTTCTTTCACAATGAAACGCAGGAACAGTATAACATATATTTTTCTCTACTTCAATACTTTAAAGTGTGAAGATTTTAACGTATGAAGATTTTAAAGTGTGACATTTTTACAGTGTGAAACTTTTCTGCCGTTGTAAAACTTCCGTTCATTCTTTATAATGAAAACTGTCAGATATCAATACACAGCGATATCCGAAGGATTTGAATTTACGGCCGGAGAATTTCTCAGCAGCGAATTCTTCTGCCTGAGTCATACAGCATTTACAGAAACAGCCACAGAAAGGAGACATACTTATGGGAAGAGGCGGAGGCGCCCATGGAGGCGGCGGACACAGCGGAGGCAGGTCTTTCGGCGGCCGCGGGGGCGGTTTTGGCGGAAGTCACGGAGGCGGCGGTTTTGGCGGACCGGGATTCGGAGGTCCGGGATTTGGCGGGCCACCGCCGGGAAGACCGCCTCGATGGGGCTTCGGATTCGGCCCTGTCTTTCCGGGACCCGGACGATACCGGGGAGGACCTCCGGGCAGAGGCGGCTGCTCCGGCATTCTCTTTGCGATTATCCTGATCATCGTGCTGGTCAGTGTATTTGTCCCGGACCGAAATGACACCGGGCAAAACACCGAGATCGCGGTTTCCCGGACAGAACGGACCGCTGTCACAGGAACGACTGCTTATTCGGAATGGTATCTGGATGAACCAGGTTTCATCGATCACGATACTGATCTGACGGACGGGCTGAAATATTTTTACTCTCAGACCGGAATTCAGCCCTATGTCATGCTTCTTGATTATGATCCGGCTATCTGGCCGGACGGGGAGTGGAGCGAAGATGCCGCCGAACAGTATCTTGCCCAGGTTTATAAAGATACCTTCTCCGATAACGGACATCTGATCTTTGCCTATTTTTCCTGCGAAAATGATTCGGAGAGCATGGACGGCACATTCTATTTCTACTATGGATCTGCCGCCTATTCCATTATGGACAATGAGGCAGAGACCATTTTCTGGAGCTACTTTGACATGAACTATAACAATCTCGATCTGAGCATTGCGGAATTTCTCGGACAGACGTTCCGGGAAACAGCGGACAATATCATGCATGTGGATACGGACAGCAGCACTTCTCTCATACGTTCCGCGGCTATTTTCGCCGTCATATGCGTCGCTGTGATCATTGTTGTAATAATAATTGTACGGAAATTATGGAAAAAGGATAAAATCTGACTATGGACTATACGATAACCGAATTGACCTGGCTGCTCCTTGTCTATTCTCTTTCCGGATGGATCATTGAGACAGCCGTTGGCTCGATTAAAACACGAAAATTCATAAACCGGGGATTCTCCACAGGTCCCTTCTGTCTTGTCTACGGCGCGGCCGCAGTACTGATGACCGTAATGCTGAAAGACCTGATTGACAACCCTCTGTTCCTGTTCATCGGATGCGGAATCATCGCGACCGTTGTGGAATGGTTTACAGGAAAAATTCTGGAACGGCTGAACAGCCATAAATGGTGGGACTATTCAGGAAAGAAATGGAACTTCGACGGGTATATCTGTCTTCCGTACAGTATCCTGTGGGCGGTTCTCGGCGTGCTCAGCGTCCGCTATATAAACGAACTGCTTCTGATGTTTTACAAACTGATGCCGGAGCCCTTTTTCCGGATCTTCATCTGGTGTCTGGCAGTCCTCATTCTCCTGGATCTTGCCCTTTCGCTTGCAGCTGCGCTGCATATCAAACGGGATACCCCCGCACCTGCTGCCGCGACACGCGCAAGACGCAAAGCCGCTGTCCTTACATACCGATTCGGTCTTGCGATTGTCGGATACGTAGAGCGTCGAATGAAAAAAGCCTATCCGGTCATTATAGAAAAGGCCGAAGCTATCGAAAAAGAGGGCAAATTCGCGGAAGGCTGCGGATTCTATAAACTGTTCTGGCTCTTTTTCATCGGATGCATTCTGGGGGATATCACGGAGACTCTCTTCTGCCGGCTGACCGCCGGAGTCTGGATGAGCAGAAGCAGTCTTGTATGGGGCCCTTTCAGCATTGTATGGGGATTCGCCATTGTCCTTGCCACCATACTTCTCTACAAAGATCGCGACAAGCCTGACCGCCATCTGTTTCTGGTGGGTACCTTCCTCGGCGGAGCCTATGAATATGTCTGCAGTGTACTCTCAGAGCTGGTCTTCGGAAAAGTGTTCTGGGATTACAGCAAGATTCCCTTTAACCTGAACGGCAGAGTAAACCTGCTGTACTGCTTTTTCTGGGGAATCGCCGCTGTTGTCTGGATCAAGGGACTGTACCCGCTCCTCTCATCGCTGATTGAAAAAATCCGGCCTCTGTGGGGATATATTATCACCTGGATCCTCGTTGCATTTATGGCAGCGAACCTGCTCGTCTCCGCGCTCGCACTGATCCGCTACGACCAGCGTGACGGAGGGGCTCCTGCACAAAGCGGATGGGAACATATCATAGATACCCATTTTGATGACGAGCGGATGCAGCGGATCTACCCCAATGCGATATCGAAATAGCGAAAAAACATGATTTTGTTGGAATAACAACAGATTTTTTCTCAAAACTTTGATATATTCTACCTGTACACAGGGAAGCATTGGAAAGGAGAAGGAAATAATGATTCGTAAAATTATCCAGATAGATGAAGAAAAATGCAACGGCTGCGGTGCCTGCGCCGCTGCCTGTCATGAAGGCGCCATCGGAATGGTGGACGGCAAGGCAAAACTTTTAAGAGATGACTACTGTGACGGTCTGGGAGACTGTCTCCCGGCCTGCCCTGCAGGAGCCATCACCTTCGTGGAACGCGAGGCTGCCGAGTATGATGAACAGGCAGTGCTTGCCGCAAAAGCCGCAAAGACTGCAAAGGCTGCAAAAGCACCGATGGATACGCCTCACACCGGCTGTCCCGGTCATCAGCTGCATCGCTTTCAGCGTGAAACCGGCTCACCATCTGCCCCGGCGGCTCCTGCCGCTGCTGCGCCCCATATGTCCGGAATGACCTCTCAGCTCGGTCAGTGGCCCTGCCAGATCAAACTGGTACCGGTGAATGCCCCCTATTTTCAGGGTGCAAAGCTGCTGCTCGCAGCGGACTGTACGGCATTTGCCTATGCGAATCTCCACAGCGAATTTATGAGAGGAAAGATCACCCTGATCGGATGTCCGAAGCTGGACAGTGTAGATTACAGTGAAAAACTGACCGAGATCATCCGGAACAATGATATTCAGAGTGTTACCGTAATCCGAATGGAAGTTCCCTGCTGCGGCGGTCTGGAAAACGCGGCAAAAAAGGCTCTTCAGGACAGCGGGAAATTCATCCCCTGGCAGGTAGTAACAATCTCTGTTGACGGGAAATTACTGGACTGAATGCTGAGCTGAGAATATTGAGCTGAAACTATTTTAAACAGATCCGTTTACAGGCTTCTGCGGCTGTACTGCAGGAGCCTGTTTTCCTGAGAATCCATTTTCTCAGAGCCATATGTTCCTCTTCCGAGTGCAGCCAGTGCCCGCCATTTTTTACAAACGTTAAATCGCAATGAAACCTGTCAGAAAAACGTCTGATCGTATCATAATCTGTCAGATCGTCCTTTTCCCCATGCAGAATTTCTGTAGGAATCTTCCAGCTGGTAATCGGATGCTCCACTGCGTATTTCCAATAATCCCACGACAGGGTCTGTCCGAATGAAGTCTCTATTTCCCGCTCCTCTTCC